>DAIPML010000057.1:0-14623 GCA_036768735.1 Clostridiales bacterium
TCCCGAGGTGGAAAATGCTTTCCGGCAGGGAAAAATTTTTATCGGCGCCGGTACCTTGGCACATACACCTGTCCTTGCTCGGCAGGTTAAAACAGAACGAATTTTTGTCTTTTTAAACCCTGCCTCCACTATCCTGTGAGCAATTGCTTCGTCAATTAGCTCGTTGTTTCGGACAATGACTTCCTTATTATTCGGATCAATAATATCCTCTGCAACATATCTACCCTGAATTCTTTCTTCAAGACCCTCTATTATTTCGCCACTGGCTACAATATCGGTTAATTCAATACCTTCATCTGTTCCGCAATCGAGCTCACGTACAATTACATCCTGACTGACATCAACAAGTCGTCTGGTGAGGTACCCTGAATCGGCGGTTCTTAATGCCGTATCCGCCAAACCTTTTCGTGCACCGTGAGTTGAAATAAAGTACTCCAAAACATTTAACCCCTCACGGAAATTAGAACGAATGGGAATTTCAATTGTTTCACCTGATGTGTCTGCAATCAGACCTCTCATACCGGCAAGCTGTCTTATTTGGTTTACATTTCCGCGGGCTCCGGAATTGGACATCATATAAAGCGGATTAAACTTATCCATACTTTCAACCAAAGCATTTTTAACGTCCTCTGTTGTTTTGTTCCATTCTTTAATAACAGCATTTTTTCTTTCGCTGTCGGTTATTAACCCACGACGGTATTGTTTTGTTATTGTTTCAACCTTTTTATCTGTCTCATCCAAATATCTCTGCTTAACCTTTGGAATGATCATATCAGAAATACCAATTGTTACAGCACCTTTAGTAGAATATTTAAAGCCAAGCTTTTTAATCTCATCAAGAACTATAGCGGTCTTGCTGGCTCCATTTACTTTTATGCAGCGATCAATAATTCTTCCAAGCTCCTTTGATGCAACCAAGAAGTCTACTTCTAGATTTAATAAGTTTTCAGGATCACTTCTGTCAACATACCCAAGGTTCTGAGGTAAAGCCTGATTAAATATTATCTTACCTGCTGTTGTGTCAACTATTTTACTCTTCTTTACACCATCAATTTCTTTTGAAATACGAACCTTTATGCGTGCATGCAATGAAACAACGCCCGTATCGTATGCCATTATGGCTTCCTCGGGTGTTGAAAAAATCTTGCCTTCTCCTTTGTCGCCATCCTTTGTAACTGTTAGATAATAGCTTCCAAGAACCATGTCTTGAGTTGGCACGGTAACAGGTTTTCCATCCTGTGGTTTTAACAGGTTGTTGGCGGAAAGCATTAAAAATCTAGCTTCAGCCTGGGCTTCTGCTGAAAGAGGCACGTGAACAGCCATCTGGTCACCATCAAAGTCAGCATTATAAGCAGTACATACCAAAGGATGAAGCTTTAACGCACGTCCCTCTACAAGAACAGGCTCAAACGCTTGAATTCCGAGGCGGTGGAGGGTTGGCGCACGATTTAACAGCACAGGGTGTCCCTTTATAACCTCTTCAAGAACATCCCATACTTCTGTCCTAACACGTTCAACCATTCTTTTTGCGCTCTTTATATTATGGGCAAGTCCTTTTTCAACAAGCTTTTTCATAACAAAAGGCTTAAACAGCTCAAGAGCCATTTCTTTTGGTAAACCGCATTGGTATATTTTAAGCTCAGGACCTACAACTATAACGGATCTCCCGGAATAGTCAACACGCTTTCCCAGTAAGTTCTGACGGAAACGACCTTGCTTTCCTTTTAGCATATCTGAAAGCGATTTTAATGGGCGGTTTCCCGGACCTGTAACCGGACGCCCCCGTCTGCCGTTGTCAATTAACGCATCAACAGACTCCTGCAGCATTCTCTTTTCATTACGCACAATAATTTCAGGAGCACCTAAATCAAGAAGTCTCTTTAACCGATTATTCCTGTTTATCACTCGTCTGTATAAATCGTTAAGGTCGGAGGTTGCAAAACGCCCACCATCAAGCTGAACCATAGGACGCAACTCCGGAGGAATAACCGGAACAGCATCAAGTATCATCCATTCGGGTTTGTTGCCTGAAGAACGGAATGCTTCAACCACCTCAAGCCTTTTTATTGCACGGATTTTTTTCTGCCCACTGGTCTCTTCTAACTCCGTCCTGAGTTCCTTTGCGAGGGCGTCAAGATCTATTTCCGCTAAAAGCTCTTTTATTGATTCTGCGCCCATGTCGGCACGGAAGTTTTCACCAAATTTGTCAATGCTGTCCCTGAATTCTTTTTCATTCATTATCTGCTTTTTAGATAACGGAGTCTGACCGGGATCAATAACCACATAGGAAGCAAAATACAGAACTTTTTCAAGCGCTCTCGGAGACATATCCAAAAGCAGACCCATACGGCTTGGGATACCTTTGAAGTACCATATGTGTGATACAGGAGCAGCTAATTCAATATGGCCCATCCTTTCACGGCGAACCTTTGAACGAGTTACCTCAACACCACATCGGTCACATACTATACCTTTGTACCTAATGCGTTTATATTTTCCGCAATGGCATTCCCAATCTCTTGTAGGACCAAATATCCTTTCACAGAACAAACCGTCACGTTCAGGCTTTAATGTTCTATAGTTTATTGTTTCAGGCTTTTTTACTTCCCCGCGGGACCATTCACGTATTTTTTCAGGTGAAGCCAGGCCAATCCGCATAGCATCAAAATTGTTTAATTCAAACACGCTCCGTCACCCTCCTATATGTCATCGTCATCATCAAGTAAATCGTCTTCTTCATCGTCTGCTGCAAATAAATCATCAACAGAATCCTCATCAAGCTCATCAGCATTGTCAAGGTTATCAATGTCTACATCAACAGTAAAGTCATCATCGATAAACTCTCCGGTTTCTTCATAATCTTGTTCCACTGCTTCAAATGTCTCGTCTTCTCTGCCTTCAATATTGACATCCAATTCTTCAAGGTCGTCTTCAACTGATTCCTTAATTTCAATTTCCTTGTTTTCTTCACTAAATACTTTAACATCCAGAGACAAGCTCTGAAGCTCCTTCATCAATACCTTAAAGGATTCAGGAATCCCCGGCTCAGGGACATTTTCGCCCTTGACTATGGATTCATAAGTTTTAACACGTCCCACAACATCATCGGATTTTACCGTTAGGATTTCCTGCAACGTGTATGCGGCTCCATAAGCCTCAAGTGCCCAAACCTCCATTTCACCAAAGCGTTGACCTCCAAACTGAGCTTTACCACCAAGTGGCTGCTGAGTTACAAGAGAGTATGGGCCTGTTGAACGGGCATGGATTTTATCGTCTACAAGGTGAGCCAGCTTCAGGTAATACATATAACCTACGGTAACACGATTGTCGAATGGATCTCCTGTACGTCCGTCATATAAAATGGTTTTACCATCCTCCGGCAGACCAGCTTTTTTAAGGGTTTCTATAATGTCATTTTCATTGGCACCGTCAAAAACCGGTGTTGCAATTTTCCATCCCAATGCTTTTGCAGCATAACCAAGATGAACCTCAAGCACTTGACCAATATTCATACGTGAAGGAACACCCAAAGGATTGAGAACAATCTGCAGTGGAGTGCCGTCGGGCATAAATGGCATGTCTTCGACAGGAAGGATGCGAGAAATAACACCTTTATTCCCGTGACGTCCAGCCATTTTGTCACCCACAGATACCTTTCTCTTTTGTGCAATATAAACACGAACAAGCTGGTTGACTCCAGGAGGAAGCTCATCGCCATGTTCGCGGGTGAAAACCTTCACATCAACAACAATACCAGATTCACCATGAGGTATTCTTAGCGAAGTGTCACGCACTTCTCTTGCCTTTTCACCAAAGATAGCACGGAGCAGGCGCTCTTCAGCAGTGAGCTCTGTTTCTCCCTTTGGAGTTACTTTACCAACCAAAACATCACCGGCACGAACCTCTGCACCGATTCGGATAATTCCGCGTTCGTCCAAATCCTTTAACGAATCCTCACTGACATTGGGGATATCCCGGGTTATTTCTTCAGGCCCTAGCTTTGTATCACGGGATTCTGACTCATACTCCTCAATGTGTATAGAGGTGTATACATCATCTCTTACGAGCTCTTCACTAATAAGAATAGCATCTTCATAGTTATACCCTTCCCAAGCCATAAAGCCGATTAATATATTCTTTCCAAGAGCTATTTCACCTTTAAAAGTGGAAGGACCATCAGCTACGGCATCCCCGGCATTAACCTTGTCTCCCTTTTTAACAATTGGATGTTGATTAACACAGGTTCCCTGGTTTGATCTTTTATATTTTAAAAGCTTATAAGTATCTCTGTTTCCGTCTCCCTTGCGGACTATAATTTCATTTGCAGTTACTCTTTCAACAACACCACTATTTTTCGCAAGAACAACAGCACCGGAATCCCTTGCTGCCTTATATTCAATACCCGTACCTATTATTGGCGCTTCCGGTCTTATCAAGGGAACAGCCTGACGCTGCATGTTAGAGCCCATCAAAGCACGGTTGGCATCATCGTTTTCAAGGAAAGGAATCATAGCTGTGGCAACGGATACCAGCTGCTTCGGCGACACATCCATATAGTCAACCTTTTCTGCATCCACTTCAAGGATTTCATCACGGAACCGACATCCGATTCTGTTGCTAAGGAAATGTCCGTTCTTATCCAAAGGCTCGTTTGCCTCAGCAACAATATATCCGTCCTCTTTATCGGCGGTCATGTAGAACACCTCATCGGTTACCCTATGGTTATCCTTATCAACACGTCTGTAAGGCGCTTCTATGAACCCGTATTCGTTAACACGCGCATAAGTGCTTAGTGAACCGATTAACCCAATATTAGGACCTTCAGGGGTTTCTATCGGGCACATACGACCATAGTGAGAATGGTGAACGTCACGAACCTCAAACCCGGCTCTTTCACGAGAGAGGCCACCAGGACCTAAAGCGCTCAGCCTTCTTTTATGGGTGAGCTCTGCTAAGGGATTGGTTTGATCCATAAACTGCGATAACTGTGAACTACCAAAAAACTCTTTTATTGCGGACGCAACTGGACGGATATTAATTAACGCCTGAGGAGTTACAATATCTATATCTTGAATTGTCATTCTTTCCCTGACAACACGCTCCATCCTTGCAAGACCAATGCGGAACTGATTTTGCAGTAATTCACCAACAGAACGAAGGCGACGGTTGCCCAAATGGTCAATATCATCAAGTGTTCCAACGCCATCATCAAGATTAAAAATGTAATTTACTGAAGAAACAATATCCTCAATCATTATATTTTTAGGTATTAAAAGATCCTTATTGTTGCCAATAGCGATTTTTATATCTTCATCATTTGTGTATTCGTTTAATATCTGGGTTAAGACATCGTATCTAACTTTCTCGTTAATGCCAACTTCAGAGGCATCAAAATTAATGTATCCCTGTATATCAACCGTATTATTGCCAATGACACGGATAACTTTTTCATCGTAAACAATATCAACAGAGTTGATACCGGAATTCTGAATCTGCCATGCTATTTCTTCGGAAATAATCTGACCTTTCTCAGCAAGAACCTCTCCGGTTTGACCATCTGCGATATTATCGGCTGCCTCATGACCCCATATCCTATTGGCAAGGGCTAGCTTTTTGTTAAACTTATAACGACCAACCTTTGAAAGATCGTATCTTTTAGGATCAAAAAAGAGATTTGAAAGCAGTGAGCTTGCGCTTTCCACTGTAGGAGGCTCGCCCGGACGAAGACGCTTATAAACCTCAATAAGACCTTCTTCCTCGCTTTTTGTGTTATCCTTTTGAATGGTGGCAAGAAGATTTTCATCCTCTCCAAATAATTGCAATAACTGAGCATCAGTGCCGTAGCCAAGAGCCCTTAAAAAAACAGTTATCGGCAGTTTTCTGGTACGGTCAATTCTAATTGATACTATATTGTTTGAATCGGTTTCATACTCCAACCAAGCGCCCCTGTTTGGAATAACTGTATTTGAATAAAGTTTTTTACCTGTCTTGTCGCGATCCATAGCGTAATATATGCCGGGGGAACGCACCAGCTGGCTGACTATAACACGCTCTGCACCGTTTATAACAAAGGTTCCTGTATCGGTCATTAGTGGAAAATCACCCATGAAGATTTCCTGTTCTTTTACTTCACCGGTTTCCTTATTGATGAGACGCACTTTTACTTTCAGCGGAGCCGAATAGGTTGTATCCCTCTCCTTGCATTCCTCAACAGTATACTTAATGTTCTCATTATCAAGCGAATATCCGATAAATTCCATAACTAAGTTCCCCGTGTAATCGCTGATCGGAGAAACATCCCTTAAAACCTCCTTTAAACCTTCAACCAGAAACCACTCATAGGATTTCTTTTGAATTTCAATAAGATTAGGCATTTCGAGCACTTCGTGAATTCTCGAGTAGCTCATACGGGTTGTCTTACCCAATTGTACGGGATGTACCATTCACTATCACCTCATATTGTCATTGTGTCTTTTGGCTTAAAACCTGCTGTATAAAAAAAGTATTAAAGAAAATAATAAGTACATGAAATTTGAAATAATTATGTTCTAAAAACAATTGTTTCAAACAACTATAGTCCTTTACAAACAAACAAAAATAGACTAGGAAAACTGCGTATCATAAATA
This sequence comes from Clostridiales bacterium, assembly GCA_036768735.1. GTDB lineage: Bacteria > Bacillota > Clostridia > DSM-8532 > DSM-8532 > JAAYGP01. Next base: position 6,628 of record DAIPML010000057.1, read on the forward strand.
CCGAACCTAATCTCAATATCATTACTGCTAAAAGACTGAAGTTTTATATTCCAAACGCTATCATTCTCCCAATCTATCATTTAACTGTTTAAGTGCATTAATTGTATTGTACCCTTGGAAATTATGTGTTATAATAAGCAAAGATAGTATTTCCCAAAGGAAAGTATGTCCAATCACAATAAGATAATGCAGTTTATAATTGTACCACATCCGTTTTTTGTTGTCAAACTTTTTTTATTTTTAACCCCACACCCTATATCACATATTTTTTTACACTTATTTGCATTTATGAGAAGGTTACTTTTCATATGCTGCAAACAAGCAGTGGGAGGCTTTACGGGTCGAGGCTTGTGGTGCATTCTGATGGGTTCGCACTTTCCTTGGGTGATTTCAATGACATAAGGTAACACACTCAGGAGCAGCTTTCTATGCTTACCACCCGGTTTTGTGACCGTGATCAATGCTCTTCATTAATTCTCTTGTCTGTGTGGCAGGCACAAATGACGGTAATCTGCTCTTTATGTTCTGTTTTATTCCTATTCAATTAGTCTGATTTCAAAACGATCAAAAAACACTTTATCGAAAAACTGGTCTTCGTTGAAGGATGTCCATTTAAACCTTACAAATTCCCTTGTGTTTTTTCCGACCCAAATGGGAACAGAAATGCTCATGTTTTTGCACAGCGTAATCAAACATTGTTCCAACTGCTGCTGAAACTTTCCCTGTCCACTGAATATAGCTTCATCCTCCATAAGAATTTTTTTACCTTTAAATATTTTAGCTTCAAGCTTCATCCCTTTAACTCCATTCTGGCCTTTAATCGTAATGAACCTCAACCAAGTAAAGCCCCTGTGGAGGAGCTGTAATACCGGCTAAATTACGGTTCTTTTCTGTCAGGATATCGGATATGCTCTCAGGAGTTCTTTTCCCCAACCCTGCTTCAATCATTGTTCCGACCATTATCCTTACCATGTTATATAAAAAACCGTTTCCACAAACACTATACACTAAAAGCCCTTGTCTTTCACTCCATTCAGATAAATGAATAGTACGTTCGAAGTTCGAAATACTTCGCCCGCTTGCACAAAAAGAAGAAAAATCATGGGTTCCAAGAAAAGCTTCTGCAGCTTGGTTTAAAACTTTGAAATCTAACGCTTCCTTTATATGCCATACCCGTTTTTCCATAAGTGGAGATCTTATTTGCCTGTTTAAAATTCTGTATTCATATGTTTTTCTAGTTGCAGAAAACCTTGAATGAAAGTCAAAATCAACTTCCTCAGAGGAAATCACAGCCACATCTAAAGGGAGAACGGCACTTAAGGCCTTTCTAAACTTTTCAGCAGGAATCATGGAGCTTGTATCAAAATGAGCTACCTGACCAAGAGCATGAACTCCTGTGTCTGTTCGTCCTGAGCCGGTGATGCGAACTCTTTCTCCGGTTATCCTTAATATTGCATTTTCCAACTCAGCCTGAACCGTATGAGCATTGTCCTGAACCTGCCACCCATGATAATTGGTTCCATCATATTCAATAGTAAGTTTAATTCTCCTTAACGGCATAGCCTGCATTTCCTTCTTTATAGTTGTTTTTATTTATAACGAGGCTAAGATGTATCCCCAACCCACCTCATCGCATATTTTCAACTATCCTGATTGATAAATTCTTGGTGCTTGGCACCTATTTATCCCAACTGACGGCGAAACTAAACACTACGGGTCTCTCAGTCGGAGCGTTCCAGCAACTGTGGTTATCCTTCTTGGGGGAGCGTTCCAGTTGGTACGCTCCTTAGGTACACTCTGGGTTTGCTGAATTATGCGAGCATAATCCTTTATTACTCGTCACAGCATAAGTAAAATTAAGATCAACTTATATAGATTAAACTTGTTGTCCTCTCCAAAGCATTGCTGCACCCACAATTCCCGCATCATTACCAAGCTCCGCCCCCACAATTTGGGTATGTGGAACATCGCCTTCTCCGAAATATGTGGATTTTCTTGCAATTTCTCTTAGAGGCACCAGAATAGTATCCCCTTCCTTACTGATACCGCCTCCTATTACTATCCTTGATGGCTGAAAAATATTAATTAAGTCAGATACGCCTTCGCCAAGATATGCAATATACTCATTAACAATGCTCGTTCCAATTGAATCACCCTGCCGCATGGCATCAAAGGCTGTTTTTGCATCTATTTTGTTTAAATTCCCATTAACCAGGGTGTTTACCAAAGATTCCGGATATTTCTGAGCAGCATTCCGGGTTTGTTTTATTAATGCTGTAGCAGATGCATATGCTTCCCAGCAGCCCTTTCTGCCACATGTACAACTTTCACCCTGTTTATTTAGAACTATATGTCCTATCTCACCGGCCATGCCGTTAAAGCCAATATATATTTTATTATTTAAGATAATACCTCCGCCTATGCCTGTTCCCAGCGTTATTGTAATAGAATCAGAAACATCCCTGGCAGCTCCCGCCATACTTTCTCCTAATGCGGCACAGTTTGCATCATTTTCAAGATAAACCTGCAGCGGTAAATATTTTTGCATCTCTAAACGCATTGGAACATCATCAAATTTTATATTATTTGTGTATAACAGAACGCCATTTTCCCTGTCGCAGGTTCCAGGACAGCCAATTCCGATGCTGTCAACTTCATTTTTTGATATACCTGTTTCCTTTAACAATTGAATCACAAGCATCGCCATATCTTTTATAATATCGGAATAATGTCTGGTATTTCCGGTGGGGACACTGCCCTTTTTAACAATTTTTAAGCTTTCATCCAAAATACCAGCGGCAATATTTGTTCCTCCCAAATCAATTCCCACATAATACATAATATACGTCCCTTCTTTATTCTTTTCATATTTACTTGATACTTTGCGTTGAAACCTACAATTGATAAGGGTATTATATCATGATTTCTAAGAACTGCATGATATAATTGCGCATATGCTCACGTTTCGCTAGCAAAACGTTACCTGTATAGCCAACCGCAGGTTATCTTTTTCTGCCTTTGGCAGAAAATATCGCACGCGCATCAATTCCGCCGAAAGGATATAATAACCTCACTTGTGAGGGTATTATATCCTATAATTAAATAGTTGTAAGCAGATTTCATCATTTTATTGTTAAAAAAATTGCTTATAAGAATTTATTCTCTATAACAGCTGCAAATGAGGTATAATATATGTGTCCTTGAAAACTTTTATAAGCTGAATTAGAATTTAAACATATATATTTGCGGCTAATTTTGATAACCGATACCTGTCGCCAGATATTTACAACAATAATTGTTGAAAATATGCGAAAAAGTGATGCGGCCACTCATTTTGATATCTCGTTTAAATCTGGAGGAGTTATGATTAAGGGGAAGAAAGTTTTATTACGCACAATAAAGCAAAAGGATATTGATACAGTATACGATTTAATATGCGACATTAATAATAAGGGTGCATACTGGCACCTTATAATTCCATCAGAAACAGAATTTAAAAGGGAGTTCTCCGAAAACGGTCTCTGGGGGCAAAGTGAAGGCCGAATGCTTATTATGGATCATCATGAAAACTATCTTGGAGAGCTCTTGTTTTTCAAGGGCTTTGATTATCAGTCAGGTTTCGAGGTTGGTTATGAGCTCTTTCATTCATCATATAGCGGAAAAGGTTACATGAAGGAAGCATTGCTGCTTTTTTGCAGCTATCTGTTCACATGTTTTCCAATAAATCGTATTCAGGTAAATGCAATGAAAGAGAATGTTGGGAGCAGAAAGGTTGCCGAGAATTGTGGATTTGTTTATGAAGGAACCATGCGTAAGGCTACTTTCCACAACGGAAAATACCATGATCTTGAGCTTTTTTCGCTCCTCAGGGAAGAATGCCCTCCTCTTGATACATTACTAGTAAAATAGGTTTCTATATATAACGTCACAAATTCCGGCATAATGCCAAAATCGAGAGTAACAAGTATGCCGAATTAATACGTTACATCTAATACCGTATTCAACCGAAAGCTATATTATATTATTCATGGTACTCAATACATTCATGGTACTTAATATATGATTCTACCGCAATAATTATTTTTTGATGCATTTCATGCAATTTGAAAGCTGCCAACTTGCGAATAATGCATTGGAAAAAGCTATTTCAGCCGAAATATGAAAGCAAATTTACTGGTACTTGCATCCATACGCTTTGAAAATGACTTTTTGCGGTAGAATCAATACATTTCTTGCAGGAAAGCAAGAGTGTCTTTCATACTACAACTAAAACTGTATAAGTATCATGAACTTAAGTTGACACTTATTTCAATAAGCACTTCAGAATTTTGAATATTTGATCGTTTCTCAAGGCAAAATAAAAACTGGTTCAAAAAGTTTTCTTTTTTGAATTCTCGCATTGAAATCAAAATAATTTTTATACTTGGAGGAGAACTCGTATACTAGGAATTATTATTAAAACAGTAGTAATGTATTTACTTGTTGTGGCATCAATGCGCATAATGGGGAAAAGACAGATTGGAGAGCTTCAACCCTTCGAATTTGCTGTCACCATAATGATATCCGAGCTGGCTGTCTTTCCTATTAGCGGGAAAGACAGCAGTTTATTTGATGGTATACTTCCCATTGTAATACTTGTTGTTTGCCAGTTTCTGATTTCATTAATATCTGTAAAAAGCATAAAAGCTAGGGAAATTATATGCGGGCGCCCCATAATACTAATATCAAATGGAGTATTTCTGGAAAGAAATATGCGCAAAGAGCTTTATACAGTGAACGATTTGCTTGAACAACTGCGGATTGCAAATATTCAGAATGTCAGTGATGTTGAGCATGCTGTTCTGGAAACAAACGGACAGCTTAGCCTAGTGCTTAAATCGCAAAAAAGAGCTCTGACACCTTCTGATATGGGGATTGAAACAGAATATGAGGGATTAACACTGGATATAATAATCGACGGTGTTGTACACCATGAAAATTTAGAGCTTGCAAAGGTGGATATTGCATGGCTGCTTAACGAACTTAAAGAAAAAGGCTGGCCAAACCCTAAAGATATATTTTATGCATCCCTTGATACCCAAGGTAATTTTTATTTCCAACCAAAGCTGAAGGCAGCAAAAAACAGAGTAGTAGACTAAAGTGGGCCTCTCCCACAACCAAATAGCGGAACCTTACAGCTGTAAAACATCAAATTCTTGTTTTTATTTGATGTTTTGCAGCAATAAGGTACTAAAGAGGAAATGTCCACACGGTTAAAGTGCCTGTTGATTATATCTATGGGCAAGGTATTAAAACTAAACGGAGAAATTCACATAGCAACCTGTTCCCTGCAAGCATTAGCAAAGAGGGTTAATATGATTTCAAAGCAAACAGTGACGCTACACAGTGGTCTAAATAATATACTCAGCTACTTTATTTAATATCTCCAGCTCAAGCTTTTTCTGTTCTGTTTTACAAAGTGATTCCCTAATTTCTTCAGGATAATGGAAACTCATCCTAGGCGGAATACGGAGAACATTAACCTGAGCATTTTTAATATATATGCCATCTCCGGATATCGATACGCTTACCTTAAAGTCAGGATCAACACTTTCTTCTTTGATAACATTGATTGTAAATATCACGACACCACCTGCTCCTTGGTGCTTCTTTGGCTAAGACGCATTTCACGCCTTTTTGCTGCTTTCTCGAATTCTATTTTTTCTTCCTCGGTCTCAAGGCATAATAATGGTACCTGAACGGGATTTCCCTTGTCATCCAATGCTACAAAAGTTATATATGCTTTGTTTGACTTTATAACATTACCTGTTAACATGTTTTCACAGTAAACATCCACCCGAACTTCCATAGATGTGTTTCCAACCCAGGTAATTCTTGCTTTTAAGCGTACCATTTCGCCAACTCTCACAGGATGCCTGAAATCCAGACTGTCCAATGCCGCTGTTGCTACAATGCGGTTTGAGTGACGTGAAGCAGCTAAAGCACCGGCTACATCAATCCAATGCATAAGCCTGCCACCTAAAAGGTTACCAAGCAAATTTGTATCATTAGGCAATATTAACTCTGCCATCTCGATTTGCGAGTCTTGCACCTTTTTGCACGGTCTTTCGTTTTGGTTTTCTTTACTCGTAATTTCTCTGCTCATAAATTTCTCCATCTTTAATTATTTACAGCCTTGCAGCTAGGGCATTCGGAGGTACTACTCAAAGTTATACTGTTAGAATCCTCTGGAGCCTAGACTTAGGGTCGAGGCTCCCGGTGTGCTCCGTGCACACCTGCACTCGAATCTGAATGTCTGAATAGTAACCATTCAAAAAATTGTCTCTTGGGACTCTTACTAAGTGTATTTTATACAGATTTACACTAATACGCAATATGTGAATTCATTATCACAGCTTACAGTGCTAAACAATATACTCATTTCCCACATGAATGCAGAATTTTTAGTGCGCTGCAAACTGATCATCATTTTTCGTTTTTTCCATGAACAAAAGCTTTATAGGCTTGTATAAAGCAAAAACAATAACAGAGTTAATACCTGCTACTAAAAGGTTAAACGGAATAATGACAGGCAATAGCATTCCTTTTACAACCTCATAGGGCACATGATAAAAACGAACAGTAATTGTTAGATTTGCAGGAATCATTATTGCAGCCCTTGCCAGTGTTCCGCACACAAGACCTATTATTGCTCCCAGATATGTTTTTTTGTATTTGTATATGGTTCCGGCTGTCACAACAAAAGCACCTGTACCAATAAAATGCATGAGAATGCCAACAGGTCCGCTTTGGGCACTAACAGTTAAACCCTGTATGACAGATGCAACCAAGGTTAACACCAGCCCAGCTATCGGGCCAAACATAAATGATCCAATTAAAATCGGAACATCCGCCATATCATACTCCAAGTGGCCTGCTACCACCGGGAAAGGAGGAAATCTGAAAATAGTGAACAAAACAATTGACAAAGCTACCAATAAAGCCATCGTGCATAATTTTCTAATTGCATTCATAAGTTAAACCCCTTTCGATAAATAAAGTATACTTTGTTTTCGGTTTGTATCACAGGGCAACTTCATGAGAGCTCATACTGCATGAAAGGTGTGTGTCTGCAACTCTTTTTTCGCAAGGAAACCTTATGGTTCCTTTTGATGGATGCTCCGTTTGCTCCGCATACTGACACTTTCCTTAGTCCGGCGAAGGGGCGTCCCCCTATGCAATCCTCATTGCAAAGCATAAAAAAGTATACTTTCTCATGCAATAAAAATGCCCTGAAAGACAATCCTTCAGGGCTAATTTTTCTCAACAGAAAAAAACAGAAAAATCTTTCTTCTTCCATCCAGACTATACTGTCGGCTCCGGACTTAAACCGGATCTGCCATAAAAGGCTCGCGGGCTCTCAAAAAATCGCTTGATTACCGCCGGTAAGGATTTACACCTATCCCTGAAGAAATATCAATATTTTATTTTAACAATCCCAAAAAGCTTAAAATGATGTACTGTAATTAATTAATACTCATTTCATTGATAAAAATATACCATATATCCGATCAGTTTTCAATAGCTTTGAACTATTTTCCTTGTTCACCATTTCGCCCACCGTTATAAGTCAATACTTTTAAAAATTTTTCACCCGCTTTTACAGGTTAAAGGCGGACGTATTACAGATCAGACATACAAGAGAAGAAGCAGATTGTCATATGGATTAAGGTGGCATATATTCTCCACCGTTCACCTTTGGGTATGCCTGGGTTACAATCATTAGTTTATTTTATTTTATTTTTCATCTCATCTCAATCTCATCTCGGGCTGTCTTCAATCAATCCGGGACAAGAAATAACCTTTTAATTTTTTTAGAAGAAATAGCAAAAATAGATTATATTTTAGCAAATTATGACTACTTTTATTTTGGTAATAATGCTATTATAATTGTTAGTGTTTTATTGAATTTTATAATTATGGTTTTTTATAATGAAGAAAAATATGTCTTGGGATA
>DAIPML010000058.1:0-14602 GCA_036768735.1 Clostridiales bacterium
ACAAGCAAAAATGCGTGTTACACACAAAATGCGTACCGTATTTTCGCAGGGTGCATAACCTTGAAACAGAGCTGTGAAAAACGGAAGAAGGCGCTGAATTACCCGCGTTTTGGTGCGCAATACGAGCAAGCGCTATTGAATCTAAATTGGAATGAAGTGGGGTGTAGTAGCTTGAAACGAAGGTTTATAAAACAAAGTCACAGTGCGAAAAAAATAATTATTGCTGCTTCAATCATCGTTTTGAATATTATTGGAATTAGCTATGCTAATTTTAATGAGGGGATTAGTTTGAAAGCACATGTTTCAACAAGTGATATTCAGATTGCCTTCGGGGATGGAGATTTGGAATATATACAGGGAACTGTTTTCAATTCAAAGGTTGATTATGCGAATGATCGACTTACAGTAATAGCTGAAGTATATTCTGATTATAAGGGAATTCTTCACTATACCGTTGAAAATACCGGAAAACTTCCTGTAAAGATAAATAATGAAGTAATCGAGCCCAATAATCAAAAGTCATTCAGGATGAATATTGATTCAAGCTTTACAGGTGCCATTGTAGACTATTCGCAATTAATAGATTAATGTCGCAGTTAAGAATATTCTATAGAAACGAAAGGAATGTATGTAACTATGAAAAAAATAGTTTGGATAATACTAACTGCTTTATTGATATCAACCAATTTGTCATCGGAAGTATATGGATTGTGGGGGGGAAGCTTAACTATCGAGAGCAAAATCACAGTTATTGAACTAGCTTGGATGGAAATTAATATAGAGGAGGAAATTCCAGATCAGTTTAGGTCGTCTTCGCCGGAAAGCGTTCTTCCGGGAGAAAATCTAATACAAAGCGAAGATTATACCCGTAACATGTCAAATCCACTTATGGAAAACGAACATGCAAATCCGGCAATATTGGAAGAAAAACCATTTGTTCAAACTGAAGAAACAATAATAGATTATGTTGAATTACCTCTAATCAATAATTCTGCAATCGAAGAAGATGCCCCGGAAAATTTAGAAAGCCCTTTACAATCGATCGAGATAGGGGAAGAAATGATTGGCCTTCCGGAAGAAGAAAAAATATTACCCTGAGTTAGTGAGAAAGAATCATGCAAAAAAAATATTTACCGCATAGACCTTCAATATTAAAAGGTTTAATAATGTTAGGGCTTTTTATCATTCTTTACCTATTGGACAACCTTCCCTTAACATACTTTGGTGATTTGCAAACATATGCGAATGAAATGAAAATTTTACTTTGGATTAGCTTAACGTTGTTTGCTGTAAAGCTACCAAAAATCCGGTCTGTCGCAAAACTAAGGTATAAAGAAGGATTGACCCTGTGGGCATTTGTTTTAGCTTTTATTTTTATTCTGATTTCTATAGGAGCCGGTCTTTTTGATGGGTTGGGAAAAAGCCCATATAGTCATTCGTTAAAAGGAATCATTTCGAATATATTTCAAATTGGCTCTGTACTTGTTTGCCGTGAATTAATTCGAGGGTTTACTATAAACAGCTTGACACGGCGTGATAATTTTTTTCTTATCACACTTTTATCGCTAATTTTTTCCGTTTCTAATTTTCCAATAAATATCTTCACAGGTCTTAATGATCTTGAAAGCGCAGTTCAATTTCTGGCGCAATATTTTGCACCCGAGTTTTCACATAATGTGTTGGCAACATACCTGGCTATGCTCGGGGGTACAACGCCATCCCTTGTATACATGGGCACACTGCAGGCATTCCACTGGTTATCTCCTATTTTGCCGAATCTTAGCTGGCTATTGTCAGCTTTAATCGGAATATTGTACCCTATTTTTTCAATAATTGCCTTACAAAACATATATAATCAAGAAGCAAAGTTATACAAAAAAAGAGATAACGAAAAAGACGGGCTTTTCGGCTGGATAGTTACAAGCCTGTTTTCAATCGGTTTGATTTGGTTTGTTGTAGGGGTTTTCCCTGTATATCCTTCTGTTATTGCAACAGGTAGTATGGAACCAATGATAAAGCCGGGGGATGTTATCTTAGTTGATAAATCCTTTGATAAAAATGCTTTAGAGATAGGAAATGTCATTCAATTCAAAAGAGATAATATTCTCATTTCTCATCGCATAATTGAGATTATTGAGGATGAAAACGGCAAAGGTTACCTGACAAAAGGGGACAATAACTCCGCTGCAGATACAAGAATAGTGAGATTAGATCAGGTCAGGGGTAAAATAGTTGAGGTAGTGCCAAAAGTCGGATGGTTAACACTTTTATTGAAAAACAGAACCGCAGCTCCTGATGATGTAGAGTTTTGATGCACTTGCCATCTGTTTTAGCCACCCGAAGCAAGATTGCCCGTGCTCAGTTGTTTATTCAATACTTTTAAGCAAATTATGATCACATGCGCTATATTAACTAAAAATGAAATTGGATAACACACCTTGATAAGTTGTGCGAGATTCTTTTCCAGCTATATGGTACGAAAGTACTATCCAATAATATCTTTTAGGTCATCTGAAATCAGTTCAATGTAGTAATGAAAATTATCTGTATGAATGAGGAAAAAAATAACACAAGGTTTAAAATATACATTGTGTTGAAACGAACGAAAACTATGCCGGCAATTAGTTTTGATTTGTTCTGCGGGTTTTACCCGGGCGAAATGCTAAACACAGATTATTTTAATTTGAAAAGGAGATCTGTTAGTATGAAAAAAGCAAAATTTTTAGTACTTGTCCTTGTTTGTGTTGTTATGCTTATGGGTGCAGGCTATGCACTTTGGTCTGAAACAATTGAATTGGACGCTACTGTCAATTCAACATACTTGAACATTGGTGTTACAGCTGAAACCGAAACTGAATATGTATATAATATTATTAACCCAGAAGCTTATGGAACAAAGTGTACCGTTAAGTTAACAGATAATGGTCGTGGCGCAGTTACAAACAGCACAAAGGCTGATGTAAAATTTAAAAACCTGTTCCCCGGCGTAACACAAACAGCTACAATTATGTTTATAAATGACAGCAAGATACCGGTTCAACTTGAAAAAGTCGTATATTCAAACCTTAAGAATATTGTTGGTGATACATTAACAGCTGATATAAAAATATTCACCAGCAGTGTAGAAAAGGATGCAGGCAATTTTTGGGATTACAAAACAATATTAGCTGGAAAAACCTTTATAGAAGGTGATCCGGACGGTGTTGTTCCAAGTGTTATTCTTGAGCCTAAATCAGTGTTCACATATATTATAGAAGTCTCGCTTCCTGAAGCCAGTGGAAATGAATCCCAATTAGAATCTTTTGATTTTGAGATTGATCATACCTGGCAGCAGGCAAGTGATGCTAGTGGAACCGAAATTCGTTATTGATTAATTCTTGTAGAAAATCTTAACCGGAATTACACCTTAGTCTATTAAAACCAAAAACGATTATATAGTGAAAAGGGCTGTCTCAATATTGATTTCGAGACAGCTATTTTCATGTCGTACAGAAGAGTATACTTTCTTATACAATGAGGAAAGCAAAAGGAACTCCTCTTTGCTTTAAACGTACTCTGGAAATACGCCTAATATTTTAGGGAAATATTGTATAATTAAATGGTATCCATCTTTCCATGGATAATTTTTATTACGGGGAGATTGACAGCAAAAATGAAAATATCTAAAAAAATCAAAACACCTTTATTGGTGCTCATACCATTGTTATTAGTAGTGACAGTTATTTATCTGGTCATGACCTACAAAGCAGAAAAGTATATTGAAGAGAAGCAAACACAATACAGCTATACCCATCAAGGTAGTGCTGCATATGAAGTGACCCTGATTCCCAATATACTATACGAAGAAAAAAGTCTAACCGAAAACAATATCTATATAACTGAATTTGTTGATTATATTGCTTCAACCTTCAGCTATCAGTTTACCGGAGACAAAGAAGCTGAGCTTGACTGTAGATATGACGTTGTTGCTTTAGTTCAAGGTTATACAGGAGATAAAGAAACATATAAATCAATCTGGCAGAAGAGTTTTACATTGATACCTGAAACAAGTGTAAGGGCTCAAGACAAAAAGATTTCAATAAACAAAAATATCTCATGCCCAATTAATATATATAGAACATTCGCGCAGCAAGTCAACGAGGAGTCAAAATTAAATACAAGCACAAATCTCATCATTCAAATGAATTTAAAATTAAAAGTTGACACTGAATATGGTTCAGTAGAAGAAATTATAGCACCGAACCTTACGGTTCCGCTTGATTCAAGATATTTTACAATATCGAAAGGAAACATAGATGAAAAGACCGGTAAAATTGAAGAAAACATTCAGGTAAAGCTTCCTTTGGATAAAAAGGTTGTATTTCTGTGTTATATTATTTTAAGTTTACTATTTGCAACATTTATAGTTTTAGTTTTCTTCGCGTCTGAACCAACTAAAGAAGACCTTTATAAAAAGCGATTGAGTAAAATATTTAAAAAGCATGGTAGTCGTTTGGTTGCACTTAATCAAACAATAGATGAGATAATAGAAAAGCAATGCAAAGTATGGTCAATGGAGGATCTCATAAAAATATGCGATGACTTGGTAAAACCCGTTTTTTACAAATACAGTGAGGAGAGTACAGAAATATCGCATTTTTATGTTTTTGATCGGACCTGTGTATATGTATATGATTTCGCGGAATCAAATCCTGATCTTAAAAAGGAAGAGACCGATGATGCAAGTACTACTTCTGTTCTATTCCCATACCAAAAAGTATTATAAAAGTATGTATTAAAGAATGATTCTTTATGTTGTTAGTATTGGTAAAATAAAATATGACTATCTATATAAGTTGAACTTAATTTTACTTATGCTGTGACGAGCAAATAACAGATGAGGTAGGTGTTTTTGCGAAGGCACAGCATTAGGAAAATGTTCAACTTATCCGGGATATTCGGAGGGTATGCTTGTGAAATACTTGAAAAAAATTAGTACGAATAAATTATTGAATATTCTTGTTGTATTATTCGTTACAGTGCCAATATTCTGTATTTTAATAAATGTAACCTATGCAACAACGGTAAGTGATGAGCCCGATGTTGAAATTACGATCAACACCGATGGGAAAGTAAGTGCTGTCGGTAATATATTTGATGATATTTTATGGTACCCCGGTGTTAAATCAAAGGGTGTAATCAGGATAAACAATAATTACAAAGATATAAGAATTAATGAAATTGGGATGAAGGTATCAATAGTTACCAGTAACAGTAATCAAGATATTGTAGAAGCATCGTTTTTCGATAATATGCGGTTGACTGTAAAGAGAGGAAAATTCCTTGTTTTTAACGATAACATTATTGATGACAAATCATTTTCTGAGCTAATGAGTGCAACAAATGATGGTATCCTTTCGGAAATTAGGTTTGAAATATCAGAAAAATATAAAATTCTTCAAGCAGATTCAATGGATTTGCAATACGAGTTATATATGGACAGGGCTTCAGGAAATGAACTGCAAAATCTAAGCGCAAACACAAAATTCCTCCTTCATTTTGTTGAGGAATAGAACCTTATAGCCCGCTGAAAATAATCTGCATACAACGTCTTTGAAACTTGTACTATCATTGCATAGAATGCTGAATTACAGGTAGAAATAAAAAATTTAAATAACATGAATTTTTGGCGCTTCATTTCGAATAATGTGTTATCTTTATTTAGGGCATTCCGTTAATCGGAGGCATTCGAGAAAAGCTGCGTAATCATATTGTGATTGCACTAGGAAGTTGCAGCTCGCTGCAACTTCCTGTAGTAAACCCTTAAAAAATCTATAAGTGAACCTGTAATAAATCTGTAAGTAAACCTTTAATAATCCCGTAAGTGAACCTGTAAGAAAAAGTTTTTCAAGACTTTCTGGTAAGCAATCATAATATACTATATTTTATGATCCTCTAACACGGAGAGTTTTCTGTTTCGTAATGGACCACGCCACGATCTGCATCAACTGTAACGACACATCCGCTTTTCAATATGCTGGATGCGTTTTCTGCACCAACAATAACCGGTATATCCAGAGCCATTCCAACAGTAGCTGCATGATTATTGGCACCGCTTTCTTCCACAATCAATGCGGAAGCGTTTTTAATCATTGGCATCATATCATTTGTTGTATAAGGCACAACCAAGATTCTTCCTTCAATAAACTTTTTTTTAACGTCTTCAAGTGTTTTTGCTACGCATAATTCGCCTGTTATCACTCCGGAACCCACACCTGTTCCCTTAACCAATACATTTCCAACAAGCTGAACCTTCAGTATGTTTGTTGTTCCGCTTACACCTATAGGTGCGCCGGCGGTAATAACCGTCAGATCACCGTTTTTCACAAGCCCTGATTCCAATGCTTTTTCCACACCCATATCAAACATTTCGTCAGTGGATGAGGCTTCCTCTACCAGATATGGAGTAACACCCCAGGACAAGGATAGCTGTCTCTGCGCTTTGGGGCATACCGTTGTTGCAATAATGGGGCAGTCGGGTCTGAACCTTGAAATCATTCTTGCGGTATGACCGGAATGTGTAACAGTAATAATTGCGGACGCCTTTAAATCTAATGCTGTGGTACATGTAGCATGGCTAATTGCATTGGTTATCGTTGGTATCATTTCGAATTGAGCATTTAAAAACCGTTTCCAGTAATCCATGGAGTTTTCAGCTTTTTCGGCTATCCTGGACATGGTATTTAAGGTTTCCACAGGGTATTTTCCTGCAGCGGTTTCTCCGGAAAGCATAATAACACTGGTACCGTCATAAATGGCGTTTGCGACATCGCTTGCCTCTGCACGGGTAGGTCTTGGATTTCGAATCATAGAATCCAGCATCTGAGTCGCAGTAATAACGGGTTTTCCATTGCGGTAGCATTTCTCTATCAGTATTTTTTGAACGATGGGAACCTCTTCTACGGGTATTTCAACACCAAGGTCTCCTCTTGCTACCATAATACCGTCAGAAACCATAATAATCTCATCAATATTCTGAACCCCTTGACGATTCTCGATTTTTGATATCACCTTAACTCCATGTCCGCCATGTTTCTCCAGTACCTTTTTAATTTCGACCACATCTTCTGCTTTTCTCACAAAGGATGCAGCAATAAAATCCACATCATTTTCAATTCCGAATTTAATATCATCAATGTCCTGCTTTGTAATGGAAGGAAGATGGATCTCGGCTCCGGGAACATTTATGCCTTTATTATTGCTAACTTTTCCTCCGTTTAAAACAGTGCAATAAATGTCTTTCCCCTTGATTTCCTGCACTTCAAGCTCAATGAGACCATCATCTATAAGAATACGATCTCCTTTTTTCACATCTTTGTATAGCTCTTTGTAGGTTATTGACACTCTGCTTTCATTTCCCAAAACCGATTCATCGGTTAATACAAAGCTACTTCCGGATGTTAAAACTACGCTATCATTTTCAAACTTACCGGTTCGGATTTCCGGCCCCTTTGTATCAAGAAGCAGAGCCACAGGACACCCTAACTCCTGTCTTACTTTCTTTAGCATATCAATTCTTCCTTTGTGTTCAGTGTATGAACCATGGGAAAAATTCATCCTTGCTACATCCATTCCTGCTAAAACAAGCTTTTTCAGAATTCCCTCATTGTCGCAGGCTGGCCCGAGTGTGCATATGATTTTTGTTTTTCGCATTTATTTACAAACCTCCAGCATGAATACTAATTTCCAGTCGTTTTTGCTATTTGAAAGGTAATACCCATGAATATTTTTTTATTTTATGTACATATTTTATCTTCCCAATACTCTTTCTCGATGCATTTATATTCCGAATGCTTTTATCTTCTAAGCGTTCTTGTTTTCTGGATGACCTTTTCTTCGGGTGCTCTTATTTTCTTGGTGATCTTATAATCTTCCGGGTGCACTTATCTTCCAGATAGTCTTTACTTACGATATCTTTCTTCCGGTAAAGAATAGCATAGGGTATCAGCGGGAGAACACCTAAAAACCCCTCAAAATTTAACATGTTTATGTAAATCTACTGTGAGATCCGTGTTAAAAGATTTTTATGTACCAACATATTATAGGGATTGTCTTAAAAAAAAGCAAGTCACAATATTGAGTTTGTTGTCAGGTTGTGTAGTTAGTGCAATAATGATGTTAGGATATGCCAAAGAGTTGCATTTATTT
Organism: Clostridiales bacterium; assembly: GCA_036768735.1. Lineage (GTDB taxonomy): Bacteria > Bacillota > Clostridia > DSM-8532 > DSM-8532 > JAAYGP01. The sequence goes on from DAIPML010000058.1 coordinate 8,188, forward strand.
AGAGTTGGAGTTCAAACACCCACAGGCAAAAAAAGCGGTGAAACCCGCTTTTTACATACGAAGATCATCTACGAAGTTCACCGTTTATAATCGGTGATACTTTAAGTAGCGTAGGTGCCACAAGTGATGTAATCACAATTCCGGTTATAAATTGTACAAGGTTCATAGGAACGCTGAAAACAGGCGATACAGGATTACCGTATAAAACGTATTCGGTAATATAATATCCTATAACCATGCATGCTCCACCACTTAACATTCCCAATATTGTTACAGGTCCAAACCCGGTTGTACTATGTTTTTTCTTTATCCAGTAGCTCAATACAAATACAAGAACAAGGAAAACGATAATGGCAACAGTCAATATAAGCTGTACATCTGAAGCCATCTTTGTTACATTCTCAGCAGACTCTTCCATGGTACCTGCAAGATTATCTATTGAAAAGCGGACAGTGCGCGACAACGCATTTTTTATCATTATAAAGAAGCTAGCCCATATAACAATAACAGAGCCTATGGAAATGAAAGCTTGTTTTTTTGTTTGCTGCCTAATAATGAGTCCCATCGCAAGAGCCATAAGAGATTTAACAATAAGCGTTGGAAGAGCCCATTGAGCAAACTGAGAGAAAAGGTCGGCAAGCATTGAACCAACTCCTGAAGCAAAGGCTCCGTAAAAAGGACCAAGAATCAGAACCGACAGAAAGATAAAGCCATCACCAAAATGGATATACCCATGAGTTGAAGGTATTTTAATGATACTTGTAGCCAAGAACACAAGGGCTGTCATCAAACCGGTGAGAACTATTTTTTTTATATTCTTGTTCATATTTATTCACTCCATATTGAAATTTATTTCTGTTTTGATACAATATTTATATCATATGACTGACCGTTATGAAAGTAGCAGTTTTGCAAAATCCAAAGGGTACAGATTGCAGGGGGACAGCTAATGATTTTGGAGTCCGCTTGGTACAGTAGGGAAGAAACAGATAAACCTTTATATGTACAGCTATACTATTGCATAAGAAATGAAATAGAGATGGGAAAAATACCGGCAAACCACCCTCTTCCTTCGATCCGTAAGATCAAGAAAGAATTAGGGCTTAGCTCAACTACCGTTGAAAATGCGTATAATCAACTCATGGTAGAGGGGTACATTTATAGTATTCCACAAAAGGGGTATTATGCATCCACTTTGGATAACTCTTTCCTCTATATAAAACCGGTGAAGGAAAAAGAACTTAGTCCAACAAAAGAAAAATATGCGGGAGAGTATTTTGACACGGGACTATTTCAATTTCATGAGTGGAAAAAAATTTACGGTCGAATACTGGAAGACTTCAATGTGAGATTACTACAGGAAGGAGATCCCCAGGGTGAGCCTGAACTCCGCAAAGCCTTGTCTGATTATGTGTATAAGGCCAGAGGGGTTATGTGTAATCCCGAACAAATAATAATCGGAGCAGGTGTGCAGACCTTGCTATATACATTTTGCGACATTACAGAAGGTATGTTGACAAAAAAGGTTGCATTCGAAGAACCGGGATTTGTTGATGTCAGACCGGTGTTCCAAAAACGAGGGTTTTCACTGCATCCCGTGCATCTCGATAGTGGCGGGATACACGTGGAGTCATTAACCAGAGAGGATGTATCAGTATGTTATGTTAGCCCATCACATCAGTTTCCAACAGGCTTAGTTATGCCTATTCAAAAGAGGGTAGAACTAATAAAATGGGCGGAGCAGACGAATAGCTATATCTTAGAAGATGATTATGACAGCGAATTGCGGTTTTTGGGAAGACCTGTTCCATCTCTTTTCAGCCTTGACAACAGTGGAAGAGTTATAAATATAGGATCATTTTCAACACTAATAGCACCATCCCTTCGAATAAGCTATATTATTGTACCGGAGCGAATTAAAGCAAGGTATCAAAAGATGATACAGGGGTATCGTTCAACGGTATCAATGGCTGAACAGCTTACGCTGGCTGCCTTTATAGAAGAGGGGTTTTTTAGCAGGCATCTTCGCAGGATGCGAAAAAAATACTCGGAAAAGCTAAAAATACTTATCTCTGCTATGGCGCCATATCAAAAAAATATAACATTGCATCATTCCGATACAGGTTCGTTTGTTTTGCTTGAGACACAAAACAGTACAGCAGCTGACGCTGTCCGAGAAAATTCCAAAAGAATAGGGTTTGAAATGGAAGAATTGTGGGAGAATTTTTTTGTTTTCCAATACGCAAAAATACCGGAGGATAAAATACAGGATTTCATATCGAGAATACAAGAAGAATCCTCGTCACGCCATTAAAGATAGCTTTTCATCACACAGTAAGGATGTGTCTGCTCGCCTATGCATACTAAGAGGGAGAAGAGGATTTACTTATAGCCTCGATGGTGTAAACTTTTCAATAATCTCTGCCAGTTCATCATACTGACATGATAAAATTTCAATAAATTCAACCACCTGCTTATCCTTTAAAAGAGGTGGGAACGCAAGATAGAGGTTTTCTATGAAAGACTCGTCAATTACATATTCATCAGATTTGTAAGCAATAGGGCAGGTTCTGAGACTTCGAAGATCAAGCCTGAATTCCATCCTGCCCAATTCGTTAATATAGGGGATTACGGGAAAAATCCTGCACGAAAGAGGCCTATACTCTCTTGGACAATGGCCACTGCAGGTTAAGTATTTTATTTTATAACCATTTAATAGTGAAATGTTGCTGTCTATAATATTGAACCAATTGCTGTCTTTAGAGTCGAACTGGACGCTGTCTGTTAAGCTTAATCGGTTATTGTCCTCTAAGTTCAATCGGTTACTGCCTTTTAAACCAAATCGATTATTGTCTTTAGCGATAGAATTATGCCGGTTCTTAAAACTGAACTGGTCGTTGCTTTTTGAGTCGAACTGGTTACTGTCTGTTAAGCTTAATCGGTTATTGCCGTTAACGGTAGAACGACAGCTATCCACAAAACTTAACCGGTCGCTGTCTTTTTTATTGAATCGACTGTTGCCCTTTAAGTTGAACCGATTACTTTCAATACTCTGAATATCCTGATACATAAATTCTTCAAATGGGAACAGTAGCATTCCATCGCTATCGGTACCGCAACAGCATTTTTTGTTGCATAAGACACCGCAATCGTATGATAAAGGAGTGCCATCCCCTATTTTATTCCACACCTTTTTATATAGTCGTATATATTTATTTTTATGTCTATGCATTACTCATTCCTTATTCTTTCTGTTTAAAAATGTTGTTCTATGCAGTGAGTTCAATTAGTATACAGTTTACCCGAAAGGCATACACATATCTTTCTGACAATCATTATAGTATTCTCAAAAAGCAAGTATTCAGATTTTCAGCGTATTCGTATTATTCATCACTTTTCTCATCTCTATTGTAAAACCAAATCTAAAATCTACAACTCCGGTTTTCGGTAACTATACCAAGACTTTTAAAACCCTTATTCAAAGACCTACGTAAAGACCTATACTATGAGCTATAATATGAACTATATTATGAACTACATTATGAACACTTCATAAATCACAGTATCTGACAAAAAAACTCAAGACTCAACAAAGATAAAAGAGGATTTTATTTTCCTGAGTTATAGTAAGAGAATATAATAGATTCGAAAATCCGTCCGGGTAATATTTTCTTTATTGCTACCGAAAGCTTTTGATCAAATTTACCCACTATATAACGAAGCTTTGGCTTTTTGCATTGAATTACTTTCGTTATCAATCGTGAAAGCACTTCAGGATCACTGCCATGGGATTCGTCATATTCTATTTTTGAAGTTACTCTTAAAAATAATTCCCGGTATGCAGAGTCGCCAGAACCAGATAGTGCCGCATGAGGACGGTATTTTTGGGAGCCTGACTTATGGTCTGTTGGTTCAATTAGGGTTACCTTAATGCCAAAGGCCTTTGTTTCCATGCTAAGAGCTTCGGAAAAGCCTTCGATAGCAAATTTGGAAGAGATGTAAGCGCTCTGAAAAGGGATAGCCAAAAGACCCATAATTGAACTGAAGTTTATAATATGCCCGCTATGCTGCGTTCTCATTTTTGGAAGAACAGCCTTGCACATTCTGATGGTTCCTGCAAGATTTGTGTTAAGTACCTGTTCATACTCTTTAATGCTAGTATCCTCAACGGAACCTATCACAAGCATTGCAGCGCAGTTTATCAATACATCGATTCTTCCCTTTTGCGCAATAATATTATTTACAAGGTTGTCAATGGAGCCCTGGTCGGTAACATCAAGATATACTTTTTTTAAAGGATTGTCATCTTCACAGGGCATACCCTTATGCGATCTTGCTCCTGCATAGACTGTGCAGCCCACCTGTGACAATTGCTTTGCTACTGCAAAGCCTAAGCCCGATGATGCTCCGGTAACGAGAATTACTTTATCAATTTTATTCATATATTTGTCCCCTTAATAATATAATTCAGCATAAACTCAAATCATGAAACCATTTTAATACATCCAGTTAAAAAAATCAAAAATAAGTGGCTATTTTAAGAAAGTATGATACAATGATTTTGTGCTTATTTCGTTACAGGTTATATGATCTGGTGATATGCATAAAAACTAAAAATACCTGAGATATAAACAAGGAGATGTTAAGTATGGACCTATTTCAAAAGTGTTTTGATTACACAACAGCAAAAGAAGCGATAGCAGCAGGTATATATCCGTATTTTCATTATTTGGAATCCAGGCAGGATACGGAAGTGATTATGGAAGGCCGTCCGATAATTATGATAGGTTCTAACAATTATCAAGGGCTGACATCTGACGAACGTGTAATTGAAGCAGCAAAAGAAGCTTTATTAAAATATGGTACCGGCTGTTCAGGATCAAGATTTTTAAATGGTACACTAAAATTGCATCTTGAACTGGAAGAAAAATTAGCCAAATTCTTAAATAAAGAAGCAGTAATGACTTTTAGTACAGGCTTTCAAAGCAATCTGGGCATTATTTCAGCAATAGCGGGAAGAAATGATTATATCGTCTGCGACAAAGAGAATCATGCAAGTATATATGATGCCTGTCGTCTAAGCTATGCAAAAATGGTCAGGTATGAGCATAATGATATGGAGGATCTTGAAAAGGTTCTTTCCGACATCCCAGAAAATAAGGGTATTCTTATTGTTACCGATGGGGTTTTCAGTATGGGTGGAGACATCTGTGATCTTCCTCAAATCGTTAAGCTGGCTGAAAAATTTGGGGCAAGGGTCATGGTTGATGACGCACACGGCTTAGGCGTTATAGGCGAAAGAGGTCGTGGTACAGCGGAGTATTTCAACCTTGAGGACAAAGTGGATATTATCATGGGTACTTTCAGTAAATCACTGGCAAGTCTTGGAGGATATATGGCAGCAAGCCAGGATGTTATTGATTATGTTAAGCATAATTCAAGACCTTTTATCTTTAGTGCTTCAATACCTCCATCTAATGCAGCTGCTGCATTAAAAGCTCTTGAAATTATTGAGCAGGAGCCCCAAAGAATGAAGAATCTGCTTCGTATTGCCGACTACATGAGAAATGGCCTAAGAAAAATGGGCATTCCAATTTTAGAATCAAACACACCTATTATACCCATTATGACATATGATAACTATCGAACCTTCATTGCCACTAAAATGCTTTTTGAAGAAGGTGTCTATGTCAATCCTGTTATTGTTCCTGCTGTTGCACCCGGTCAGTGTCTGCTCCGTACCGCATATACGGCAACACATACCGAAAATCAGATGGACAGGGCGATGGCTGTAATTGGAAAAGTATTTAAGCAACTGCCACCAAGAGAAAATGTGGAGCAGTAAAAATATTGAGCAGTAGTGGAAAACGAACGAATTCGTCATTGTTTTGTTCAATTTCGTCTATATGAAAATGTTGGGCAGTAGTATAAAACGAACCCTATTAGTAAACGCGATAGAGCTAGGTTAAGTGCGAAAGTCTCTAATAATACTTGAAACAGAACCCCATACTTGTTACAGAGTAAGAGATGTGGTGTAAATTCAAAGAAATGAAATCACCCCGAAGAGATTACAACCTAGCGGATTACAAAAATTAAGTTTTTGATCGACTCTCTTCATAAGAGCCAAAAGTAAAGGCCAAAAAAAGATGTTGCGTGTAAGAGATTTAATGCCCTTGAATAATTCGGCATAGTCAGTAGAAATATTGGCTATGCCGTTTTTTACTTGAGGCTTCGGAAATTCACCCGGAATGATACAGATGCTAAAGAAAAGCAGATGAATCAAAAATCTTGTAATATTAAACAATTCCATTGTAGATAGACTTGTTAAATGATATACAACCCCTGAATTGGCAGAGTTATTATCGGTTTTATTCAGATAGAGATTCCTTTGTTTTGACATTGATGAAGTAATTGT
>DAIPML010000059.1:0-14594 GCA_036768735.1 Clostridiales bacterium
GAGCGGAATATGAAGAAGCAGAAGAGAAAGTAATAGCAGAGCTTGAAAAAAGCAACAAGCCCTTTATTGTTATACTGAATTCAACAAAGCCTGAAAATGTCGAAACAAGACAAATGGCTGAAAATCTTATGAAAAAATACAATAGACCGGTTATACCTTTGGATTGCCTCAATATGACAATGCGGGATATTAACTATACAATGCAGGCAATTCTTTATGAATTTCCGGTTCGTGAAGTTGCTGTTGACATCCCAAGGTGGGTTACAAAACTGGATAACAGGCATTGGCTTAAAAATGATATTATAAACGCTCTCCGTGAGGTTATGGTTGATAATGCAACGGTTCGTAATATTAATAATAACGTTTGCATGTTAGAAAACTTTGACTTTATTAAAAACGGTCGGATTTCAGAGATGCAGCTTGGTCAGGGACGGATTAACTTAGAGTTGAATATGACCGACGGGCTCTTTTATGAAATTCTTAACACTGAAACCGGACTCGAAATTAAAGGCGAGCATGAACTGTTCGGTGTATTGAAGGAAATGGTCGAAATAAAAACAGAGTATAAGAAAATTGAATATGCGCTTCATGAGGTTAAAACAAAGGGTTATGGCGTTGTAACCCCTCAAATGGATGAGTTAACCCTTGAGCCGCCTGAAATCATTAGACAAGGTAGCAGATTTGGCATTAAATTAAGAGCCAGTGCTCCATCAATACATATGATACGCGCTGATATTGAAACTGAGATAGCACCTCTTGTTGGTTCGGAGCGACAATCCGAGGAGCTGGTTAATTATTTGCTACGTGAATTTGAAGGTCAACCTGAAAAACTATGGGAATCCAATATTTTTGGCAAGTCATTATATGAATTGATAACAGAGGGGCTGCAGAACAAATTATTTAAAATGCCAGAGGATGCTCAAATGAAGCTACAGGAAACGTTGCAAAGGATAATTAATGAAGGAAGCGGCGGTTTAATTTGTATAATTCTGTAGCATAATTATAAAATACACAAAAATAAAAATGCACTTCTTTTGCTCGGTTCTTTTCCGGGCTTTTTTTTATGAAATTGGTTTTTATTATGTTAAAGTGGTATAATATGAATGGCTCAAATTATTACCAAATTCATGTAGACAAGGAAAGGGGACTATTATAATGGATTCTCAAAATGAAAAAAGCAATGGTCAGGAACTTTTAGACATACTTGGTTATAAAGCCAAAAATGCTTGGGAGAATACAACCAGCAAGGAGCAAATTTTCAGTTTCTGCAGTGAGTATAGGACGTTTTTAGATATTGGCAAAACTGAACGCGAATATGTAAAAGAAGCTGTAGAAAAGGCTGAGAAGCTTGGCTTTAAAGATTTTGACAATATCATCAAACAGAAATTGTCTGTTAAAGCAGGAGATAAGGTTTATCAAATTATTAAAAAAAAGGCTGTTATTTTTGCTGTAGTAGGTGAAAAATCCTTAGAGCTGGGAACGCGTATGATAGGTGCTCATATAGATTCACCACGGCTTGATTTAAAGCAAAGCCCGTTTTATGAGAATACAGACATGGTATTTATGAAAACTCATTACTACGGTGGAATAAAGAAATATCAATGGCTTGCAATTCCTCTTTCGCTACATGGCGTTATTATAAAGAAGAATGGGGAATCAGTGAATATTAATATCGGTGAGATAGAAGGCGATCCGGTTTTCACAATTACCGATCTGTTGCCTCATCTTGCAAAAGATCAAATGGACAAAAAAATGAGCGAAGCTGTTACGGGAGAAAGCCTTAATTCCTTAGCTGGATCAATTCCATATGACGACAAGGATGTTAAGGAAAAGGTTAAGCTTAACATACTTAATATTTTATATGAGAAATACGGTGTTACCGAAGAAGATTTTCTTTCAGCAGAGCTGGAGCTTGTTCCTGCATACAAAGCAAAGGATATCGGTTTTGACAGGAGTATGATTGGGGCTTATGGTCAAGATGATCGCGTTTGCTCATACACCTCGATGATGGCATTGTTTGATATAAAGGATCCTGAATATACTTCCATCTGCGTCCTTACAGATAAAGAGGAGATTGGGAGTGTTGGCAATACCGGTGCTCAATCACGTTTTTTAGAGAATTTTGTTGCAGATTTATGCTCTTTAACCTCAAGCGACTACTCAGATATCCTTGTCAGGCGTTGTCTCAGCAATTCCATTATGATGTCTGCAGATGTTAGCGCTGCTGTGGATCCTAATTACGAAGGTACACATGATAAGCTTAATGCGTCATATCTCGGAAAAGGTATTGCTATTATGAAATATGCCGGTGCAAGAGGAAAATCCGGTGCATCCGATGCTCATGCTGAGCTTATTAGTAAAATGAGGAATATCTTTAATAAAAATAACATTTCATGGCAGACAACAGAGCTTGGTGCAGTTGATAAAGGCGGTGGAGGAACGATTTCCTCCTTGATATCCAGCCTTGGCATTGATGTAATAGATTGCGGAGTACCGGTTTTAAGCATGCATTCTCCTTATGAAGTTACAAGTAAGGTGGATATTTATGCTGCATATAAAGGGTTTAAAGCGTTCTTGACTGATATTTAACGAGGGTACATAACGGATCCTCGCTCACCTATACACCATTTTTCATCAATGTTTTTGCTGAACGCGATTGTAAAAAAAATTTAATCATAGTATCCGTAACTAAAAAGAGAGCATTTGTGCTCTCTTTTTGATATCACGTCAAATAAGCTTTTTTAACGCAAATTATGATTGCTTACCGGACTTGTGAGAAATAGGTACCCGCCACCAGGCATTTTTCAACCAGACTAGTTGAAAATATGCGAAGAGGTAGGGTCATCTAGCCTCGTTATATTTCACACCAATGTCTCCCTAGGAGTTTGCTCGGAAACTCGATTTTGATGAATATTTATAAAAAGTACAGCCCTGAAACCCGCATAGGTTCGTAGAAAAAGTGAGTGTTTTTTGTATTTTTATTAGAAATAATGGCTTTCCGAGCAGGTTCCTAGTTACTTGTGAACAATATCCCAGCTGTTTAAGAACAATCGTTACAAACACGAGTTATATACTTTGTAAAGGGAAAATGATATCATATATATACGCAGGTGCTTTAGCGCCTTCATTGCTCGTTTTGTGCAACACACGTTACACCTTCTGAAAGGATGATTGTTGTGAAGAAAACTGTTTTCTTTTTATTAATATTGATTTCATTAATCTTTTTATCTTGTTCAGTATTTGCTGTATACGATGTAGTTTCAGGTGAAGTTAATGTTTATGTAAATGACACTAAAATAGTTTTTGATACTCAGCCGGTTTTTATAAAAAATCGCACTATGGTTCCCATAAGAGGTGTATTTGAAGCTATGGGCGCAACTGTGGATTGGGATAATAATGAAAAAATCGTGACCATAGAAAAGGGTATAAAAATACAGGTTCAATTGGACAATCCAAAAGCTCTGATTGATGGAAAAACAATATTAATGGATGTACCTGCGGCAGGAATTAATGGACGTATACTTGTACCGATACGCTTTATAAGTGAAGCACTAAAGGCTAATGTAGATTGGGTAAATTCGACAAAAACCGTATTTATTAATGAAGAAGTCAAAAATACCGATTCAGGAAATAATCAAAACTGGGGAAAGTTTTATGCAAATGAAGTTTGGAATTATTATATTATGGAAGGTTTCGTCTTGCTTAAAGAAAACATCGAAACAAAAAAGCTTGAAAAGATTGCCGACAATGTAGTATGTGACTTACATATTTACGATGATTGGGTTTATTACATAGGCATTGATAAAGGAATGAATAAAGTCCTTCGCATTAATCAATACAGCAAAGAGAAAGAGATTATTGTAGATGCACCCATTGATTCAATTCAGGTAGTTAATAATTGGGTTTACTACAGCCATTCAGGTGAAGAAACAATTCTTTACCGTACAAAAGCAGACGGTTCTGTAACAGAGAGAATTATAGGTGGTGGGAATTTCCATCCGAAATCCTGGCTTATTCAAAATGGATGGATTTATTTCCAGAATCTAAAGAGTAACACAATTTCACGAGCCAGAATTGACGGCTCTGATTTAACCGAGATGACTAAACTATATGCTACACCACCTTATGACAACTCCAATAGCATATCGGATTTTGGTGATAGTATATTTGAGATTAAGCTTATAGACAAAGACTTTTTATACCTTTCATTAGGAAACCCAGGCTACATTGGAGAATTTTATTATGACTCAGGTATTTATCGTATACCCATAAATGGCGGAAATCCTGAGATAATTACAAATAAAGTACCTGTTTCTATAAATATGGACGATGCATGGATATACATGGCAGTAAAAAGCTACAGCAGCTATCAGTTAGTAAAATGCAGAAAGGACGGAAGCGAATTATTTACAATAAACGAATATAAGCAGAACGATATTCCCAAAAGCATTTATATAAATAATTCAACACTTCTATATACGCTACTTCGTGGCAGCGGCGCCCAAGAGGAGCTTTTCTTTAAAATGAGCTCCCTAGGAGGCAACATATCAACATTTTCAATAATTTACGGAAATGATTATTATCAGATAAGGGATATACTAACTGAAGCTTCTAATGCTTACGGTCAGCTTGATAGTCTTAGCATGCTCCAAATATCGTCTTCAGGAAAAGAAAACGACAGCATTATAACAAGCGAAAGCAAAATCAGTAATACTCAGTCTTTATATTATCAAAATATCAAACATGAAAATGAAGCAGGTTACCTTGAGACTTGGACTGATAAAATGTTCCTTTACTCCAGAAATGCTGATGAAAGCCAATGGAATATTAAAGAATCACCAATATCAGGTAAAACAAAACCATATACTGTTCTTGATTATATTCAACCCACACAGGAGCTATCCAATAATCTCAGTCTTAAAACAGAATATGGGAAATATATAATTAGTGGCAAAGGTGCTTTTCCAGAGCTCATAAACAAGCTTCTTGAAGCAGAAGTGCTTGTTTATGATTATAGTGGTTGTTTCATTGATTCTGCAGCTTTGGTAATTACCATTGATAGAAACAGCAATTACATTGAAGAGCTCAAGCTTGAGATTTATTATTATGACATAATTAATAAAAAGTCATATACAAGCAGGTATCAATTTGTTAACAGCCTGTTTAACAGTATTTACTTGAACAGGCCACCCGAGCTTTTCCAATCTGTTAATGATAAAAACAGAGCCATGAATAATATTGAAGCAGGCAAGAAAAAGCTAAGTGAGGGCAAATACGAAGATGCCATAGCATTGTTTGATACCGCTATTAGTTTTTACAGCAAAGCTTTTGATGCATATCTTTATAAAGGAGATGCACTATACCATCAGAGAAAATATGAGGCAGCGATATCCACATATGAGCAGTATTTTAAGCTCAATCCGACAGATACTGAGGCTCTCACACTTCAAGGTATGAACTATCTTAAGCTGGGCAATTTAGATAAAGCAGAAGAGATGGCAAAAGCGGTTCTCTCAGTTAACAATCACAGTGTTAGAGCATACAACCTTGCGGGTGCTGTTGCATTTGCACGGGAGGATTACTCTTTGGCTTATGAATATTATAACATGGCAATCACTCTTGATCCTGATTTTTATGAAGCACATATTCAGATAATGAATGCTCTTTTCAATACGGGCAATTATACGAAATGTATTAAAGCTGCCGATGAATTTTTAAAACGCTTTCCGGATGACAGAAATATAATGTTTACAAAAGCAAGGTGCTTGTCACACCAGGGTAATTCATTAAGCGCTATAAAGGTTTTTAAAGATATCCTTTTAATGGATCCGGCTAATGATTTTGTTACAATGACCTATATCGCAATTGAATATGAGAATCTTCAGGACTATTCAAAAGCACAGGAATATGCCGAAAAAGCGCAAGTGGTTTATGCAGATTACAGCTTGCTGAGGTATCTTATTCAAAAGCTTGAATATGACCTTTCAACGAACTCAAGTCAAAAATTAGTAGACTTTTTAAGAAATTATTATCTTTATTATGATGGTGCCAATGATTTTAAAAAAGCAATGGATTCATTCATTGCGAAACGGAATAGTTTTAGTCATGACGATGTAAAAAATCTAATTGAAGCTATTAAAAGCCCGGAGGATACCTCAACCTTATTTATAACAGGCAGTGACTATGAGAGCCTCGTTCATTTTAGTGATAATTCCTTTATGGAAGCAAAAGAAGATGAAAATGTTGTAAATATAAAAATTAAAAATATCTCAAATAAAAGCGGGATAAAGTTTTCTGAATATATTCAAAGCCTCAGTAATACCAAAAACAAAACCTTGTTGCTGGATTTAAGGGATAATCCGGGTGGGTTATCGGATGAAGTAAACATAATGCTGGATGTATTGCTGGGAGAATGCAATGCCGGTTATCTTATTGACCGCGACGGCTATATAAATGTGTTTCAATCCGATAAAAACCACGTAGCTTTTAAAAAGATCGGAATTTTGGTAAATGAGAAAACAGCCGGAAGCTCAGAATTGCTGATGCTTGGGTTAAAAACATATCTTAATAATGTTACAATAATTGGCAAGAAAACGATGGGGAAGGGGACAGGGCAGATTCTATACGTTGACAGCGTAAAAGAATATGCAATATTCCTGGTAAATCACTATTGGAACGTTAAGCAGGAGAACATCCATGGCATAGGCATTGTACCGGATATAAAGGTAGATGATAGCGATAAAGATTACAAAAAGGCTATAGAGCTTTTCTTAAAAGAGTGAACAAAATTTAAAGCTTGACAGTTTGCGCATGGTTTGGGATGAAAAATAAAAGTAGACATGTTTTTGACAGATTATGTTTTTGACGGATTACTTTTGTATAATCCAGATAATCATGAGCGTAACTGTACAAGGACGGTGACAGCTCCTTTTACGTTTATTTTCTTTTATTTTGTGCGTCAAAATTAGATAGGGGATTGCTTTCAACAGCAATTCTAAGCTCCTGTTCGCCTAAATGGGTGTATATTTCTGTTGTTGCTATACTTTCATGACCAAGAAGCTCCTGAAGTGCTCTGATATCGACATGACCATATTTGTACATCAATGTAGCAGCAGTGTGCCGGAGTTTATGTGTTGAGTATCTTTTAGGATCAAGTCCTGCATTTATTATGTATTTCTTCACAATATGCTGTACTGTAGCTTTACTGATGCGTTGCTTTCTTTCACTTAAAAACAAAGCGGTTTTATCGGCATTCTTTACTCCGTCAACAGGCCTAATTTTCCGATATTCGTCTATTGCCTTTATACAGGCTGAATTTAGAGGTATAATGCGCTCTTTATTTCCTTTGCCAATAACAGAAAGAGAATTATTACGAATACTATTAAGATTAATCCCCACAAGCTCCGATAGACGTATCCCACTGTTAAGAAAAAGAGTTAATATAGCATAATCGCGGATGCTGTGTTTACCATCAACGGAGGAGAGGAGTTGCTTGCTTTCTTCAACGTTTAAATACCTGGGCAGCCGCTTAACTATTTTAGGAGACTCAAGCTCAAGCGCGGGGTTTGAATCCAAAAGCTTTGCTTTAGTTGTTAAATACTTAAAAAATGACTTCAAGCTTGCAACCTTCCTAGCACGGGCGTAGGATGTATTGGAACGGTTGTTACTAATAAATGACATGAATGTATACAAATCACTCAATGTGACAGTTTTCAGCAAGTCGATTTCAATATCTGATATATTTATATCATCAAAAACAGTATCCTTTGGCATTGTGCCTTTGTGCAATTTTAAAAAACGCAAGAATATACGTAAATCATAGAAGTAAACCAAAACAGTATTAGGTGATTTCCCTTTTATTGTCTGCATATACATGAGGAAATCCTGAAGAAAAAAAGGCATATCATTTTCAAATAGTTTTTTCATCATTAGTAAAACCTCAACAATATTAATGTTTATTCAGAATTGAGCGCATTATAAATAGAATTATTCATAATATTTCAGCGGTACGAGCGCTCCTGCAGTTGAAATATGTTTCTAACATGATGATATAACAAAGAAATGATTAAATCAAGCGCAGAAAGTTGTACAGATTTTTTGATAAAGGTTGCTTCGGGCGGTTTTAGTGTATTCAGCATTCATTTCTTTTAGAATAGAAATGAAAGATTCAAGTTTTTGGAACGGAGTGATTCATATGACCTGGCAAGAAGCTAGAAAGCTATATCCCGATCAATTTATTAAGTTTGAAATTGTTGAATCTCATATTGTCGGAGACAAAGAAATTGTTGATGAAATTGCTATTATTAAACCTATTACTGATGGGAAAATTGCGATGAAAGAATTTGTTAGTAGAAAAGAAGGACAATTCGTGTATAGTACAAAAAATGAGACGCTTATTATTCAACTTATCAAACATGTTGGCATACGGAGTGTGTATTCATCTTTAACAAAAAACCGGATGACTTTGGTTATGAAGTTGAAGTTTCCGGTAGTGATATAGATGAATTTGAAGAATTTCTAAATCAGGGGGTTGGTAATGAAAATTAATCTAATCACCTTATATCCAGCCTTGAAAAGTATTTTTAGTTTTCAAAACATGATTATTACTTTAGATGCTAATTTCTTTATACCACCAGATAGAAGCAGATATATAAATAGAGCCTTTGACTTTCAGCTCTTTAAGCGAATATGGCTCGACCCAATATTTAAAGTATTTCCTAACTTGGCAATTCATGAAGCTGTTTATGATGAATTAATATTGCCATCGTTTAAAATTTATGCAGACACGAATGTTTATGCAGTACCACCTAAGCTGCTGATTCATAAGGACTCTTCGTTAACTTCAGAAGAAATGATGCTTAGGGATTCGATTGAGGAGAAAATCTACCCACTTACAAAATATGATCCAATGTTAAACAATAAAGATGAGCGTGGTGAGGTTAAAACTCTGGCATACATAGCTGTAAAAGGATTATGCTATTTTGCGGCCAATGATTTTAACGCTATCCAATTAATAGAAAAGGCAAAGGAATGGGGAACAGGTTTAGATAATGTAAAAGCCATAAAAATGTATGAACTTATTTTTTATCTTTATAAAACAATTTAAGCGATAAAAAAAATCTTCGCATATTGTACAAATACCAATATCATTTAACAAAACACGAAAAATCTATAAATCCGGAATGGAGTAAGTTTATTGAAGTTATGGAATCATTATATCAAGAAAAATAATAGATACAAGAAAAAGCAATTTATATTTCTACAAAGATATGATTAAGTCAAGCGCAGAAATTAGTACAGATTTTTGATATAAGTAACCTTTGGTAGTTTTTAGTGTATGTATTCATTACTGTTATAATAGAGTTGTAAGATTACAGTTTGATAAGAAGGAAATGAAAATGAGTAGAACTACAAGAGATTTATGTACTATACGTCGAATGGGTATTGCGGCTTTAACAGAAAAGCTTGGATCCGTGGGTATGGTTGAGTTTATACGGCAATTTGACTCCGGTTATGGCGACTATACAAAAGAGCGTCACAAATGGCTTGATAATATAGACATTGACACAATCGTAAAACAGGCAGAAGCGAATAGAGAGAAATAATACTTGTGTAGAAAAAATATATAATAAAGGCTTTAATAATTGTTTATCAGATATTTTTTGAATCTTAAGTTGATAAAAAACCTTGTAATCTGATGATTGCAGGTTTTTTTCTTAAGGATTTTTACTTAATATAATCAATTGAAAGATATAATCAATTGAAAGATATAATCAATTGAAAGGATAAATACACGAAACTTATGAAAACTTACGAAATAAAGCGTTGTAAGGACAATTCACCTATCTCCGATTCAACGAAATTATTATTTCGTTGAATCATGGAAATTTTTTAACTATAGTCCCCTGCACTAAAAAACAGTTAAAAAGCATTATCACCGGATAATGCTTAAAAAATAAACTTAATTTATTTTATAATTAGTATTTTATAAATCTATATTATTATCAAATCTTTCTTATTCTAATAACTTACCATTTTCGAATTACTTACGAATAACTTTTTTTGCTTTACATTAATCACATTGCAGGCAATCCTGCTTATTTATATTCTGCTTAGATTAATTTAATTAATTATTATTGAATGTTGACTAAAACAATAACAATGTAAAACTTACGGATTTATCTGTTTTATATAACATCTTCTTCTTCTATGCGGTCTTGTTTCAAAAAAGCGCCACATTGAATGAACAGCATGATTGTCCTCAAGCTGCGGAGATGCTATTGCTTTTTTAATACCGTTTTTAATTGCATTATCCAAGCAATAACTTAACATTGCTGCAGGTAGCCCAGCGTTTTTATATTCAGGCATTACAGCTACAAGGTATAAATCAAGGGTATCATTCTTTTTTATTTCCTTTAAAACATCAATAAATCCAAACGGGAACAACTTTCCTCCATGTTTCTTGACAGATATTGACAGAGACGGCATATTAACACCAAATCCAACGAGCTTCTTGTTTTTATCCAGTATTAATGCGATGTAATCCGGATTAACAAAAGAGAAATACTGCTCAATATATGTTTTTATCTGCTTATCTGTAATTGGAACAACACCATAAAGACCTTCATAGGCAATATTAATAATTTTAAAAATATCTTTAAAATATGGGGCAATATCCTTGCGTTTTTTGATTTTCAGAATTTCAAGGTCATGTTTTTCAAGCGACCTTTGTGCGATCTTATTTAATCGCTCTGCATTACTGCTTTCAGGAATTAATATTTCAAATTCAAGCCAATCTGTATCCTTTATGTAGCCAAGTGCTTCAAGATGATTCATATAATATGGATGATGATAGTTTGTTATAATTGAACCCATTTCATCAAATCCATCAACCAGAAGGCCCTCCTTATCAAGATCACAGAAGCCAAGAGGACCGTGAACAGAATCCATTCCGTTACCTCTCGCCCATTCTTCGACCGTATTAAAAAGTGCTTTTGAAACTTCAATATCATCAATGAAATCGATCCAGCCAAAACGGGTATATTTATTCCCCCATTTTTTCACATAGGCATGGTTCTGTATTCCTGCTATTCTTCCGGCTAATTTACCATCCTTATAGCATAGCCAATATTTCGCACCGCAATATTCAAAAGCGGGGTTTTTCTTTTTGTCAAGAGTATTATATTCATCCATAATAAGCGGTGGAACCCAATATGGATTATCTTTATATAACTGAAAAGGAAAATAGATAAAATCTCTTAAGTGTTTGCGTGTTTTAACTTCAATAATTTCTACCATTTTACTCGCCCCTGCTAATAAATTTAACGCTTATTACATTATATCACGAATCCATGAAAAGCATCAGCTTTCACTCGGTGTAATCGAGAGCAGATGCGCATCGGCTGCATAATTCATGATACAATGTTCTCGGGTACCCGTTCGAAATCTCTGATTTCGGTAACGGGTGAGGTTATTATATCACGAATTTCAAAGAATTTGCATTTTTTTATTACGGATTATGATAGTACGGTAATAAGCGATCCATAGTATTAGTGCTTAATGCAATTAATTTGAAACCACTAACCTCGATATATAGACTAGAATTCATTGAATTTATATTATTGTCCTGCAACAACTCAACAATTGCAATAAAAAACAAGAATTTGAAAATTGGAACCCTTACAATCCTGTTATGCCAATGGTTACAGAAGTTATTTTAACCGGAGTTTTAAGTTTTAAATTTTATCCTGACTTCTTACTCCTATCTACTTGCAGCTTTAGTGCGATATTTGATTATTTATATTCATAATATAAATTATTATTCCTCGGGCAGTAGTTTAGCTTGAACAATTAATCGATGAGTTGCTGTATATAAGGGATGACAAGTTATAAGCGTCAATATGCTTTCTGTTTTACTTTTTTTCAGTACAGACACATCGGACGGTTCTACAATAAAAATATTAAATACTTCATAATTATATACAGCATCCATAGTAGTGATTGAAATAAAGTCTCCCTCTTCAACCTCATTTAGTCTGTTGAAATTCTGGCCATAACTGTGGCTTCTGTGAGCTGATAAAGCTGTATTTCCAATCTCTCCAAAATTGGATGTGCCAACAAGCTTCCCGACGCCAACCTTTAACACACGGGATGTAGCACCTTCCATTATGGGTAGGTTAGCTTTAATTTTTTCAATTTTTATTACACCTATTGTTTCAATTGATTGCTTTGTTGATTTGGCAGGTTCGCCAATAGATGAATTTTCGTTTTCGTCGGCTTCGATTTCTGAAAATAACTCATTAAGTCCAATAAAAGAATTTACTGCATCGTCAGATGGCTCCTCTAATAATTCATTGTAATTACCATTTATATTTGAGATAACATCAATATTATCTTTATTGGTGTTTGCTTTATTACTTCTATTTTTCATCTCCTCTTCCCACTCATTAAGCAATGATTGTTGCTTATACCATGCATATGTGTTTTTAATGAGTGGATAAGATGCTATTAAAATACCCACTATTATTAAGGCAATAGATTTCACCTTCATGGATTTTCCTCCATCAAATTTATGTATATATATTACACGATTTTCCAACATATTAAAAGCCGAAAGATCAAATTCCGGCTTTTAATAATTGCTATTAGAATTCTTTTATTAATCAAGTAAAAATATTTCTTGCTTTATTTTTGTTTACCATCTTTTGTTACCATTTTTGTAACTCCATCAATTACTACCCGGATATTTTCTTCTTTAATCTCATCTCTATATTCACTTGGAACCATAATTTTTACTTCAAAAAAATCTACATTCCCATTGTGAAAAGTATGTGTTTGCGTACTATTGCTTTCCTCACCTTCGTCTCCACAATTTTTTAAATATATTTTTACTTCTTTTTTGCCATATAATCTTTTACCGTTTTCTGTTATTGCTTTTTTTATATGAACTTTAAAATAAGCGAATATCCCACCATTCTCTTCAATAATCTTAATATCATTGCCTTCGCCAATAGGATTATAAACAAATTCAAAATCAATAACTTTATTATCTGGCACAGGATCTTCAGGATCATCATCATTGAAATAAAAAGCATAGCATTTTATATTCATAGGATCAAAATCATGCCAATATTCGTCCCAGAATTTATAATCAAAACTATAATCTATATCATTAATTAATCCCCATATGCTGCCCCAAATTGACGATGGTGAGTTGTTTGACGCCTGAACTGCCTGGACAGAGATATTTAATGCGAAATCTTCACTTTGATAATCATCGTCTGTCATCTCACCATCGAAATAAATTATAAGGCGAAGTTCAACCTCTTCATCGGAAGGTAAGCCGTCAGGAAAACCTCTTAAATAAGCATATACAGGTTTATCGGAAGCTTCCTGATATAACACCCAATCATATGGATAATTATCAGTAACCGGAGCTGGTATTATATAAATATTATCTTTATCTAGACCATCTAGCCATGCAAAATCAAGCTTGGTACGCAATTGAATTCTTTTTGTACCAATATTTTTTAAGTTCCAGCTTACGACATAACAATCCCCGGGATTAACTTTGCTTGGATCCTTATTATAAAGTATAGATGGTTCCCCTCCACTTACCTTTACAGTTCCCATCGTGAATAGCGCCTCACCGGCTTCATCACTACCTGTAAACCAAGCCATAGTTGACACAGCAATCAATGAGATGCTTAAAAGAAGTGTTAATGCTGACAATAATAATTTTCTGTTCATTAATTTTCCCCCTGTAATGTCCAAATTCTGTAACTATACTAATAATTCTTATACCAGTTATTAGTGTGTCAAATGCTGTCAAATTATTAGGTATGATGGTACACTTCAATTATAAGAAAGTGTAATCCCATATTACTCTTTTTTCGCTCTCAAACCAGTCACATAAAACATTGTTGTAATAAACAGTTTTAAAAACCAACGTTTTTTGTATGTTTTGTAGAATGCTACATAAAAACAAATATCGCCGCAGGCAGCTCCACAGCTACTCTTTAAACCTTTGCAAACCGCTTTAAGAACGAGCAAATGAGTATTGGGGGGAGGTATATTACAAAAAAGATGTTATCTCAAAACAATTCTTTTATTTCGAGACAGCATCTTTTATTTAACGTTGTTTTTTAATTTTTTTTCTTTTTGTTCAGCTTTATACCTGCATATACTATACCTGCACCAAGACCATAAAACAGAATCGGAGGTAATTCACCGGTTTTCGGAAGCCCTGCAGGAATAAATTCCTCCTCTATTATCTCTATTTCTGGTTCAGGGGAACCTTCCGGAACGGTTTCATCGTCAAATTCGTGTATCGTACCGTCTGTTGGTGTTGGAGTGGGATCAAAAGGTGTAGGGCTTGGAACCACAGGCGTCGGACTGGGATCTACAGGTGTCGGACTAGGATCTACCGGTGTCGGACTAGGAGCTACCGGCGTTGGGCTAGGAGCTACCGGCGTTGGACTAGGATCTACTGGTGTTGGGCTTGGCTCCACTGGTGTTGGAGTTGGCTCCGTAGGTGTAGGTTCCGGACCAGGCGAGTACATTGTTATTACTTTCCACTTCACCTTAATGGAAGC
>DAIPML010000060.1:0-7434 GCA_036768735.1 Clostridiales bacterium
GCCTAAATTCGTATAATAATATGTTATCACCCAGAAAGTCACAAAGTGACTTTCTAATGAAATTTAAGACTTTTTAAATTTCATCGGCCTTCTTCCGAAGGCTGGATAACCATAATTTTTTAGAGTTATTCCACATGTTTTAAGTATTCCTGTGCTTTTTTCAGCAGTGCAATATCATTAGCATATGTTATTTTTGTATGAGCTTCTTTAAATGTAAACCAATTAGCTTCATTTACCTCTTCAGCCTGTGTGACAAACTCACCCTCTTTAGAAAAAGCAAGGAAATACACAACATCCTTTGTTACGCCCTGCATAGGCGAATATGTGGTAACATGCCTGAACCCGGTATCTAAAACCACGCTAAGTCCGGTCTCTTCATGTATCTCCCTTATTGCTGTTTCTTCTTCGGTCTCATTTTCTTCCATATGTCCTTTTGGAAACGACCAATGCCCTCCATTAACATGTTTCACCAATAAAACATTGTACTGAGTATCATATCTTTTTATTATAATCGCTCCACATGATTTTTCAAACTTCATTATATTCTCCAATTATATAATCGCTCACTTTAAATATGATGGCGTTGTAACTACTTTTAACAATAGCATAATCTTCATATGAACGGGTATTTATACTTCTATGTATAAAAATTACCTAAGGTTTTATCCAATGCAAATCCAACTTTTTCATTTAACAATAGCATTCTAAGCCCTGGGTGTCAATATTCAAGACTTATTGTTTACAGAAATGTTTTGTAGATATAGTTGAAAACACCCATAACAATAATAAAATAGACCCACGAAATATTAAAAAAAAACTTTATAATTAAATTATGATATTGTCGTAAAAAAGATGCATGGGTTACTCTTCGAACGTACTTATAAATGCTAAGCGAGCCCTTCGTCTAATAAAGAATAATGAGGTGATCATAATGGATTTTAAAAAGCTTTCAAACCCTCCTGTGTTATATCGTTCAGCGCCTTTTTGGAGCTGGAATGATAAGCTTGACGAAAACGAATTAAAAAGACAGATTGATGAAATGGTGGATAAAGGCTGGGGTAGTTTCTTCATGCATTCAAGAGTAGGGCTTGTAACGGGCTATCTTTCAGACGAATGGATGGATTTGATTCGGAAATGTACTGCTTATGCAAAAGAAAAAGGTGTTTATGCATGGCTCTATGATGAAGACAAATGGCCTTCAGGTTTCGCAGGCGGAATTATTCCAGAAAAGAATGAGGTCTATAGAGGCAGAGCGTTGATCCTCTTGCCTAAAGAAAGTATCACTGAAAATGATACCGTACTTAAGGAAGTCGACGGAGAATTTGGTAAGGTTTATGTGTGCAAAAGGATATCCCCCTTGGATAGCTTATGGTTTAACGGAGCTTCCTATGTCGATTTAATGAATCCTAAGGTTACACAAGAATTTATAAACAGCACTCATGAAGCTTACAAAAAGGAATGCGGTGACAGCTTCGGAAAGGAAATACCGGGGATTTTTACCGATGAGCCATGTTATATTATGGGAAACCAGTATGATAATTTTCCTATAGTTCCCTGGTCCGAATGTCTGCCTGATTTTTTTATGAATTTGAAAGGATATGATATTTGCAGCCATGTTGAGCAATTATTCTTAGATACCGGAGATTACAGGAAAATCCGGTTTGATTTTTATGATGCCGCTACAAGACTTTTTCTGGAGAGCTTTTCAAAGGTTTACTACAATTGGTGTGATAAAAATAACCTCAAGCTGACCGGGCATTACATGTGCGAGGATAATATGATTTTCCAGACAAGATGGGTAGGCGCTGCAATGCCCCATTATGAATTCATGCATTGGCCTGGAATAGATAAGTTAGAAAGGCACATTGAACAGCATGTTACTGTCAAACAGCTGACCTCGGTCGCTGATCAGTTAGGAAAAGAACGCACATTGAGTGAGGTCTTCGGTTGTATTGGTCAACAGTCATCCTTTTTTCACAGGAAATGGATAACCGATTGGCAAGCTGTTCTGGGAATAAACTTTGTAAACTCCCATTTATCCCTTTATTCCATGAGAGGTGAGCGCAAGAGGGATTATCCTGCCAATCTGTTTATACAACAGCCCTGGTGGGAGGATGAGCGCTGTTTCGCCGACTATACCGCCAGAGTCAGCTATGCTGTTTCCCAAGGCGAAAGAGAAGTTGATATTCTTGTGCTGCACCCAATTTCCAGCGTATGGAGCGAGTTTTCTCCTTTGCACAGCACATACAACGCAGGAAAATTTACGGTTAAGGGTCATAACTATGTTGAAAATACCGAATATGATGAGCCCTTCGATAGGCTGTCATATTTATTAACCGCAAACAAATTGGATTTCCATTACGGTGATGAAATTATAATGGAAAATCACGCAAGGGTTGAAGGTAAAAAATTAATAATTGGAAGATGTGCTTACTCCACTATTGTAGTACCTCCGATGTTGGCAATTCGCACAAACACATTGCGGCTCCTAAACGAATTTGCAAAGGCCGCCGGAGATGAAAACGTTATTTTTGTGGGAAAAGAGCCTTCAAGGTTGGATGGTAATATGCAGCCGATCCTTCTCCCCAAAAACGCTATTCGCGTTAAATCTGTACAAAGTGCGATACAAGCCTTAGATCATAAATACAATTACCGTATAAGTATAATTGATGATTCTACGGTTAAAAATGCGGAGAAAGTAATTTGTCAAGTACGCAAGGTCGAAAATGGCAGGCTCGTTTTTGCTGCCAACACCGATGATACTCGTGAGATTAAAATCAGGATGTCAGTACCTGAAGAGAAAAAGCCTGTTCTGTTCGATCCCATGAGTGGAGAATTTTATGAGATACCCTACAGTGTGGAAAATAGCAGAGTTTTTATTAATTGCACTCTCCATTCTGCAGGTAGTATGCTGGTTGTGTTCACCGATGAAAAAATAAAAACAACAGAGGTTCCTGCGTATCTGCCAACGGGTATTGAGTTTAACCCTGGGTACCAGCTGGTTAAGAGTGCAGCTAATTGGGATATTCATATTCCCGGTGAAAATATTATGCCCCTTCATAATGTCACATTATATGTTGAAGGGAAAAAGGTTTTGGACAATCAAAATCTTGTCTTTGGGATACATAATATCTTTAACAAATTAAAAAATGGTACTCCAATAAAGCTCGAATACAAGTTTAATGCTAAATCATTACCGAATTCGGAAATCACTGCAGTCGTGGAGGTAGCTGAAAATTACGAAAAAATATTACTTAACGGTCATGAAGTGAAGCCATTAAAGAGTTATGGTGAGCAAGGCGCTTTTAATAAGGATATATCATGGAAGGATGTGAACTTCACCCGGATTCCGTTGAATGATTTCGTTGTTGAAGGGTGCAACACTCTTGTTCTTGAAGGAAAAAAAGTGAACAATATAACAGGTCCCGGTGTACATGAGCGGGTCAAAAACTTTAAGGAGCATTACCCAACTGAAATAGAAGCTGTTTATATTATAGGTGATTTTAGAGTTACCGGAGATATGGCGACAGGACTATATATTGAAAACACCGACAAAGAATGCCTTATAAACGACCTTACACGATGTGGATACCCGTTTTATGCAGACAAAGCAGAATTTACACAAAGCATTCACTTAGATTCTGTACCGAAAAAGGCATTACTAAAAATAAAGGATGTTCATGCAGCAACCCTTAGGCTTTATGTAAATAAGCAATTTGTTGATGTCGGTTATATCAAGCCATTTCTGTTTGATGTAAGCCACTTTCTAAAAGCCGGAAATAACGAAATAAAGGTTGTAGCATCTACAACTCTGTTTAACCTTATGGGTCCGAATTGGATAAGTGACATTGAAACGAGGACAGGTGTTTCTCCCGACACCTTTATTGATTTTAAGCATTTTACAAACGAATATACGCTTCTGCCCTTTGGAATAGGAGAAGCATTGCTGGTTGAAGTAAAATGATTATAACTGGGATCAGATGTCCCCCACCTCTTCGCGTTTTTCAACCATTCTGGTTGAAAAACGCTTGGTGGCGGGTACCTATTTCTCATAACAGGCGGTGAGTCGAATGTATGTATTCCACATACTGTTTTATAACAGACATCGCTCATTGTGATAATATTCAATGAGCCCTTGCGTGAATTGTGCACCAATGCAGGAACGTACCAACTGGAAAGCGCCACAAGCCTCAACCCTTACATATAGGCGTTTTAGCACCCTCCCCCGTTTTTCGTTAGATTCTAAGAATGTGACCTCTATTGGTAAATTACTCTATGACCTTTACGTCGGGTAAGGCTTTCAGTTTAAACAAAACATCCTCCTTTTTTAAACCCTTTGGAAGGTTTAAAGTAAAGTTTACGATTAATTTATCTTCATCATCGGCTTCAATGTCAACATTTGATATATTAACACCAGACTTTCCAATATATGAAGCCACCTCTCCAAGCTTACCAGGTTTATTATCTATTCTTATGATAATCTCTGAGGGTGATTTTGATTTCCTAACTAAAACATTTTCAAATTTTCTTAATAACGCCAGTGTTAAAAATACTATTGCAGCTGTAATTATTGCGGCTGTATAAAAACCAATGCCCGCCGCAAGCCCAATGCATGCTACGACCCATAAGCTTGCTGCTGTAGTTAATCCTCTTACGCTTCCACCCTGCTTTATAATTGTGCCTGCTCCTAAAAAACCTATTCCGCTGATGACTTGGGCGCCAAGCCTTCCAGGATCACCACCATATAATTTGAACATATATTCAGAAGTAACCATCACCAATGCAGATCCAAGCGAAACCAAAATATGAGTTCTTAATCCTGCAGCTCTTTTTTGGTTTTCTCTTTCTATACCAACAACTCCACCCAAAATTGCGGCTACAAAAAGCCTGAGAGTTATAATTTCTATTGCCAACTTGGTATATCCCCCTTTTTAATTGAGTATTAAAACGAAGTATACAATACAATACATTATATTGCATAATTGCTTCCCGGAAAGGCGTGAAACTACCTCTCCTATAGGTTTACTGTAGCTTCATTTAGGCTTGCTTTTAGTTTCCCTTAAGTTTCCTTTAGGGAACACATGTAGAGAGTGCAACAAACTTTAAAGTAGCGCAATCAAATGCTTATCCAGCCTTATTCAAAGCCTGATAATAGATCGATTATACCTTACAAAACCAAAAAATTCAATTGATTTTAATTGCATATAAAACAACATTTGCATTCATAATCTCTCGGGAACACTTAACAGTATACTCGTTTTATAAAATCAATGGAGCTTACAAAATTCTGGCTTCTGACTCCTGACTTCTTTGGTTGCGGCTGAAAACCGCGCTGTGTTTTATTTAGCGAGACGTCTCGCTACGAAAATAATCAAACAAGCACCAGCAACTGAAATTAATATGCCTCCAAGGCTGACAGTGCTAGCAGAAATACCTATTAGCCCGGCAAGAAATCCTCCGACTATGGAACCAATAATACCTAGAATTACGTTACGAAATAAACCACCTTTGCTACCCATGATTTTGCTTGCAATCCACCCTGCAAGGGCACCTAACAGTAGCCATATGATAATATTGATTAGCATACTAAAAAACCTCCTAGTGAAATAATTTATCCATATATATATAATATGCTAACAGACGAAAAAAATAAATACAAACTTTATCTGCAAATATTTCGATTTAAAATACTATTTCTGAAATATTAATTGTTTTCTCTACATGAATAAGCAAAGCATTGGTTTCTTGTTGATACGTAAAAATGCCGGTTATATGCAGGTACGGTCAGCAATGATACGGAAACTGGAATAGAATGACTATTTCACTATTGCAACGAATTAATCATGGCTTCACACAAGGAACGATAAAGCATTACATTATGTAAAAGAATTTTGTAATCTGTAGAAATAGTATGTGGTTTTTTGGTACAATATTAAATATACAGAGTTTCATGCTTGTAAAATGCTATTTTTGTACGAGCTTTTATTTTAATATACATCTTTGCGAGTTTAAAGGCATAGTGGATATACCAAAAGTGTTAAGTAAAACGTAAGTTATGATACATTTTAAAGCCCACTTCTTTGCGTATTTCAATCAAAATGATTGGAAAACGCCTAGTGGCGGGCAGTTCACTAATGACATGAAAGAGGGTGCTCATTATATGAATAAGAACCATATTTTGATTTTGCTTATAGGGCTTGTTTTTGTAGGTCTTGTTATTTCGAACCTGTTTATGTTTAAAAAAACACTTGAGCTTAATGAACAAATAAATAGGATATATGATTTAGAAGCTGAACTAAGCACATTAAAAATAGAACAACAAAATGAAATAAGTAAACTGAACAGAGGGCACCAGGAAGAGATAAATCTTCTAACAAACGAATTCACAGAAAAATATGAGGTGGTTGAGAAAGCTCTTAACGCCTTTATATATGAGCTTGACGAGTTTTATGTGAATAAACACATACTGGAAAAAGACTATCTTGAGCAAAAGGCAAAATTAGCTGAAATAAAAGAAACATTAGAAAGCGGTAATTAATAATTACCGCTTCTTTGCATACTTCAAATTGTTAATAAAGCAACCGGCAAGCAGGTTACACATAAGCATGTTGTTCATTAAGGAAGTGCTTTTTTTACAAATGTGTAAGCACCAGTCAAGTACAGCAGCACTTAAACACTCTTCAATACCTAATGTGTGTTTGTATAAAAGAATAACGGTTTTCTCCTCAACAACTAAAACAAATTTTTACTACCTATATCGTTTTACTCTTAAGAAACTAAAAATGAATTTAACTAAACGTGAATCACTTATTCTTTAATAACCAATGCATATTCAATTGAAACAACCACACCATCCTCCATAATAAATGACAGCTTGTGGTTTTCTTCAATATAGTTGTATTGATTGAAAGAAATATCATAATCATTTCCATATACCTTTGTAACATCATCAAGGGTTGCGCTTAAGCCTATACCTTCCCTAGTGGCAACAGTATCATCTAAAAAGCTTATCGAAAAAACATAATCATTGTTGTTTTTTGTGTACGTCTGCAGATCAAAGCCACTGTATGTATACACCTTGTCCATTCCTTCGAAGGCACAGCTTTGCGCTTCAAAATAATGTATAGGTTCTCCCAGAGCTTCAGTGATTGGCGCAGCTGCAGCGTCAACTTCTATATCCACCCCATTGTATTCAAAATAATATTTCGATTTTTCGTTTTCATTAACCGATGTTGGTGTGGGATCTGTTTGTGAAATATTACCCGGTTCATTAATCGAGCCTATATTTTTAATTACTAAAAAAAGCACTGTAGCTAAAATAATCACAATGATTCCAATAACCCCTATAGTCCTAAAGTTATTTGATTTTTTATTATTTGTATTTTCCATTATAAACCTCCGTTTTTGTATAGCGTTCTTTAGTTGAATAAATTT
>DAIPML010000060.1:7534-10602 GCA_036768735.1 Clostridiales bacterium
ATATTGAAATCAAAAAATTTATACGTTTTCATTCTGTGCGTATCGGAGAATTCTTCGATAATGCGATATTCTTTTTCAATCTATTACATCGCTTTCTTCCTTTCGAATATTGTATGATTTCAAGTATCCGTAAGTTTCAAGCTCTTTATACTGATCTTCTTTCATACTGTAATAAAAGCTCCTTTTCCCTTCCCAGATACTTTTTATTTCTTCGTCATTCCTGTAATCAGCTAAGTTAAAGTTCTTTACAAGAATATCCCCAAAATAACCGGATAATTTCTCAGCTCCGGAAAGATTTAGATGTAGTCCCGCATCATAAGTATCGTTACCGTAATCAATCCCTATTTCATCAGTATAGTCTAAAAAGTTATAATATAAAAGGTCATTTTTCTTTGCGTATTCAATAATCTGCTCATCCCATTCGTCGTACCAATGCGGATAAAAAGTCGGAGCTTTTATTAAAACAAGATCTATATTGTTTTCTTTACACAGTGATGTCATTTTATCAAGGTATTCATAGCAAATATCATCGAACTTGTAATTTGGCAATATCTTAGCCTTTGGAATCGTCTCTGTTGGTTTTGTGTCCACTCTCATCAAATACCCGTTATGAGTAATGACATTTCTCTTAAACATATATTTTAAATCCTCTGAGGATAACTCATCCCATCTGGAGTGATATCTGAGAATCGGAAAAATGTACGATATAAATTCCTCTTCCGGAAGCATGGATACTTTTATAGATTTCAGCTTTGATAAGGATAAAGGCATACCATCCAAAGCCATTCTGTTGTATGCTTCCTTTTGCGGTTTTCCATATTTCATAGACAACACGTTAAAAACAACCACCTCGGGCTTTTCATACTTAAGCGTTTCTTCCAGCAGATAGTATGAGTGCCATATAAGCTGTTGGGCACTACCACGAATAAAGCTCCGGATCCCATATTCCTCCCATAGTTTTATAGGAGAGAAGTTTTCATATACCTCACAGTCGCCAATAAAAATAACATCATGCTCTTTATATTCTTCATGGTAATACTCGGAAACGAGAGCTCCTTCGAGTATTTTAGTCATATATTTGGGCATGAGAAGCCTTTCAAGGCAAATAAGCAATGCCGCTACTATGCAAACTATTAAAATATATTTTATTATCTTTTTAGCTTTCATTGGTTCCTTTCACTTTCTTTCAGTAATCACTTTTGGGTTAGGTATTCATACGGATTAGTTTCTTTAGCTTTTGTGTATAGTTGCAGCGTAGTGTACGCAGCTTTTTTGTAGGACTATTAAATAAGTAATCCTTATTGCGGGAGATTTCCGGTAATATACTTATTTAGGATGCTTATTTGGCACTATCCTTAGGTACTCATTTGGTACGATCCTTTGGAACCCTCTTTAGGTACGCCCATTTAGGATAGTCCTAGGTATGCTCATTTGGTATTCGGTACGTTCCTGTAGTGCGTAATTTGTATAAAGCACACATTTACCTAAAACTGGTTGTAAATAAACTGGTTGCTATCATAGCCTATGCCATAAGCGCCAAAGGTTATAATTGAAATAAACAGTATTATGTAAACTGCATATCGTAGGAATTCCGGCTCTAGTGCCAGCTTTTCACGTACACTACCTCTCCTTTGAATCAAGCTGAAGGCTATTAATATTATTACTCCTGCCAGTAAAACATAATAATCGGATCTCTCTAAACCAATCTCAAGCAGAGCACCGTTTAGTACTTCACCAATATTCTGCTTTGTAAACATAGAGCCAAACATTTGGATTGAGACGCCCACGTTTCTGTAGCAATCAAGAATCCTTAGCGAGCACATCAACAAAAATGTACGTCCAACCTGAAATAAGCGGAATATAAAGGTATGACTGATATTAAATTTTTTATGGAACCAGACATACAAAGGTGTACATTCCTGTGACACTATTATAACAAAGCCGTTTAGCAAACCCCAAACGATGAAATTCCAGCTTGAACCATGCCATATACCCGTGGCAAACCACACTGTTATTGTGGACAAATAAACCGGAACTCTTTTTCCGATTTTTTCGCCTAGTTTCTTTCTTGAGGATTTTGAGAGGTTCAACATAGGCTGGCTTATGGAAATCGGATAAAATACATAATCCCTAAACCAGGTTCCCATGGAAATATGCCACCTGCGCCAGTATTCCGTAATTGACTTTGAAAAATATGGCCTAAAAAAGTTTTCCTGAACCTTTATACCTAAAACCTGTGCAACTCCAATAGTAATGTCGATTCCACCAGTAAAGTCGGCATAAAGCTGTATCGCATAAAAAATCATCCCTATAAAAACAAAAATGCCTTGATAATTTTCCGGATCTTTAGTGATAGTATTAACTGCAATAAGAATGCGATCCGCTATTACAAGCTTTTTAAAAAAGCCCCATAATATTCTCTGAAGTCCAAATGAAATGTTTTTTACATCAAACTCATGCTCATTGAACAGGGTTTTACTCAAATCATCAAACCTGCTTATGGGACCCTGTATCAATTGGGGAAAAAAGGACACAAAGAGGGCAAATTTTCCGATATTCTGCTCAGGTGCATATTTTCCGCGGTAAACATCAACTATATAGCCCACCGACTGAAATGTATAAAATGAAATTCCCATTGGCAGCAGCAGATTCAAAAAAGGGAGCTCGACTTTACCAAACATTCGCATAACAGTATTGACATTTGCAAGTGCAAAATTTGTGTATTTTAATACAGCCAATATCCCAAGGTTTAGTATTAGACAAATAAGAAGAAATGTTTTCTGCCTGTTCTTAATCTTTGCCTTATACTCCTTTTTTTCTTCTCTTGAAAGTGCTTGTTTATTCTCCTTTAAAAATGCTTCTTGTATGCTATATAGCTTATATATTTTTATGCTGACAAAATAAGTGGATAATATCGTAACAGTTATAAAAGCGACATTATCCCAGCCCGAAAAACTATAAAAAACAAAGTTAGCCACCAGCAAAAGCATCCATTGGAGCCGTTTAGGCACTATATAATAAGCTATAAACAATATTAGTAAAAAACCTATAAAATTATATGAAGTAAA
>DAIPML010000060.1:10702-14576 GCA_036768735.1 Clostridiales bacterium
CGCAAGATTAATTTATAAAGCGATTTCGCTGAGTTAAAGTTTTGGGGAACAATCTCATCCACCGGAATCCTGACATCATATTCCTCGTTTATTTCAGAAATTAGTGTGATGATGTCAAACGAATCAAGTATCTTTTCATCAATAAGTGTCTCTTTATTTTCAAAATCAACATCCGGATGCAGCTCATTCAAAATTTCCAATAATGCTTCCATTACAAATGCTCCTCGTATAAATAGTATTTGCGAGGTTTAGGTTGAATAATTTCCAGTTACAAACCCCACTCTTTCCTTTAATGCTCTCACTACAAAATCTCTTTCTCCCTTTAATGCTTGTATTACACAAGCTTTTTCTTCCTTTAATGTTTGTATCGCACACGTTCTTTCTTCATGTAATGCTTGTATCGCACACGTTCTTTCTTCATGTAATGCTTGTATCACACACGTTCTTTCTCTATGTAATGCCTGTATCACACAAGCTCTTTCTTTCTATATGAAACGTCATAAAATCATGTATTTCAACTTGGATGCTTTATCTATTTTAAACATTCCTTGAAATGATAAATACAAGTTTCAAAGACATTATAATGCTTTCATTTATTAATTATCTTTCTTCCTGTTAATATACATGTCCTTTAAAAGCAATCGGTTTATCTTGCCATTGGCTGTAAGAGGCATGGCATCCAGCTTAACCACAAGGTTTGGAATCATATACCTGGGAAGCTTCTCCTTGCCATATGAAACCACCTCCGCTTTAGAACACTCTCCTGTATAATACAGTATAATTTTCTTTTTATCATCATCAAAGATGCAGCATGAATTTACCACGCCTTCTATTTTATTAACAACCATCTCTATCTCACCGAGTTCAATACGGTGACCCATATGCTTGATCTGGTGATCTTTTCTTGATAAAAATATAAGCTCTCCTCTGTCATTGTACTTTCCAAGATCACCGGTACGGTAAATTAATTCGGGGTAACAATTATTCAACGGATTTTGAACAAAGGCTTCGCCTGTTTTGCCGAAATCCTTGTAATACCCTAAGGTAAGTGATGTCCCGCGAATGCAAATTTCTCCGGGCTCATCCTTTTTCGCTAATTCGTTTGAATCATTAAGTAGCAGGATTTCAGTATTCTTAAAGGGTTTACCTATAGGTATTACATTTTCCGCAGACAAATCCCTGTCAACTTCAAAATAGCATGACATCCCTGTAGCCTCAGTCGGGCCATATAGATTAATAAACCGCGCTTCCGGAAGGTTTTTCCGCCAAAGACTGAACTGCTTCATCGGGAACACTTCGCTGCCAAAGGCTATTGTATGAAGATATTCTGGTATCATTTTTTCAAAAACACCCAGCCCGGAAATCATCGTCAACGCAGGTACAACCCAGCATATTGTATTTATTTTGAATTCATTCATAAATTCAACGAGCTTTAAAGGAAACATAAAAAGCTCTTTTGGAATAATGTATGCTGTTGCACCGAACTTAAGCGTTGGGTAAATTTCTTTCAGGCATGCATCCACATAAAGAGGTGTTTGGTTGCCAAAAACAGTATTATTATTGACTCTGAGCACCTCCGAAAGACTTTCTATATAATCAATTACCGAACGATGGCATGCTACAACACCTTTAGGTACTCCGGTTGAGCCGGAAGTAAAAACAATATAAATAGGATCTGTGTCGATAGCTTTGTCTGCTACATCCTTTAAAACATCGTCATAAGGTATAGTCTTAACCATGTCTTCATAGTTATAGACATTTCCGCTGTATGAAAAGTTCCCAATTGAATCAATAGTTGAATTATCACAAATAACTGCTTCAGGTGACAAATTACTTATTATCATCTCAATTCTGTGAGCCGGCATTTCTTCATCAATCGGAACATAAAAGCTACCGGCATATACAACACCCAGAAAAGCTACAATGGTTTTCGGATGCTTTTTCATAAATACAACTACAGGCTTCTTATAATGACCTTTCTGGTATAGAAAAGTACCAATTGCTCTCGCACTGTCATAAACCTCTTTGAATGAAAGCTGTTCAGACTCATTTGCATAACAGGTTTTGTCGGGGCATATTTTAACTATATTCTCTAAGTACTCCAGAACATTGTTCTGTCTGTCCATTGTAAGCATTCTCCTTAGTTACTTATCGTGTTTGAAAAGATATACTGCTAAAGCCAAGCTTTATATCGGTTACATGTTCAATTGGCAAAAGATTACTGACTAAAAAACATAGTCATTTTAAGTTATTATATCATTAAACTCTTCCTTAAGCTTTCCACTGCAAAGCATAACAGACTTTTGTGCTAAAACCTCCATTGCATCCAAAAAACCAGTGCCAATAGCAAAATCCCTGCGGATAAGCGATAACTCAGTGCATCCTAAAACAATCACCTCTGCACCCTTATCCCTTAGTTCCTTTTCGACCATACAAAAATCGTCCATGGCAAAGGGCTTGTTTGCCTTTATACCATCATAAATTATACCCATTAGCTTATCTTGACATTTCCCGGATGGTTCCACTACTTTTATGCCTAAGTCTTCAATACCCTGCCTAAAAAAGCCTCCTGTAATGGTTCCATTGGTTGCCATTATTCCAACCCTCTGAATTTTTCTGTTTTTTAAATATGCTGCAGTCTCATCGACCATATTAATAATGGGTATTTTTATTCCTTCTGACAATTCCTTATAAAAATAATATGCTGTTACGCACGGAATTGCAATATAATGAACACCCTGTTCTTCAAGCGCTTTGGCCAATGACATCATGGCACAAAGAGGGTTATCCATATTTTTATCCAATATATATTTAGTCCGATCCGGTGTATCAGGCTTGTTGTA
The DNA here is from genome assembly GCA_036768735.1 of Clostridiales bacterium. Taxonomy (GTDB): domain Bacteria; phylum Bacillota; class Clostridia; order DSM-8532; family DSM-8532; genus JAAYGP01. The sequence goes on from DAIPML010000060.1 coordinate 13,546, forward strand.
AATTACCATCGGAATATGTTCATAATCAAATTGCGCATCGGTCATTTTTACAACCATCTCGATAAAATATGCTGTTGCCAATGGTCCCAAACCACCGATTACTCCTAATTCCTTCGTAAATTCTCCCCCTTTCTTTTGTAACTCCCGATCGCACCCAATAAATGCACTTCGAAAATTAAAGTCACCCGCTATTTCTCTGGTGTTCTTGGGTAATTTTCCTTTTTAAAGCGGTAATAATAATCATTCTTTCCGGCACGCCTTGAGAATGCATCCATTTCAGCATCGGTTAGCATAAATGACACGAGCTTTGGAATGTGTATGCATGCGTCAAAATGATACCAGCCTTCGCCGTAATTCACCAGATGCCAGTAATGTTTATTTTCATCACCTCTTGCATCTCTTTCCACGCTTAGAGTCTGCATACCTATTCTGTTTAGAAACAGGTGTGACATCGAATAGTAAGTGAAGCAATCACCAACACCCCTTGTGATCCCGTTATAGGCTTCCTTCATCCAGTCGGTTTTGTCCGAAAAATTTGTATATGTTAAATGTTTATTAACATATTGGTATATTTCCCATGCTTTTTCACGAAGTGTCATATCCTCAGTGGTGATTTCCGCCAGAATTTTATCTGCAAGCTCTTCCAATTCAGCCACTGTGACACTTTGCTCCTTAACCGTAACTTTAACTTCTTCTGTTACAGAATTACCTGATGAATCCTCAGCCGTGTAGTATACGATATATTCGCCTTCAACCTTTGGGTTTACCTGGCTGCTGTCTACGGTAATGTCTATTATACCATCGCAATTATCCTCAGCAAGGACACCTTTCTTATAAGATACCGGCTGACCTATATACAATGTAACCTTTTTAGCTCCATAGATTTTTGGCGGAATATTATCTTCCTCTAAGGTAAGCATAGAGTTTACTACTGTTTCATTGTCTCCCTCATCTGTTAAAACAATTGTAACCTGCTGTTCCCCAGCTAAATCAAAGTTAGGTTCCTTAAGAAACTTAGCAGTAACCTCAGT
>DAIPML010000061.1:0-14437 GCA_036768735.1 Clostridiales bacterium
TTTCACAATTCTGTGCTAACAATTTTGCCAGCTCCTGTGTTTTTTCGTTTTGTAAGAAAGTTTCGTTTATCATGATAATATCTCCCCTCTTAATGGGTATTATTACCACTTACACGAAACTTTATACATCCTCACACAAAAACTTAAAATTATAGCAGACGTGCAATAAGTGTACCAAAATTTAATTTGTATGCTACTATTAAATAATAATTATTAAGAGTAGCTTTCCTAAAAAACTATTTAAATTAAATAAATTAACATTAACCATGAGATTATGCACTTACTATATACTTTTAATTACATAAGTCTTTTACATATGACTTTTATTAAGATATCTACTCCATAGTACATTGCTTCCCGGTTAAATTTCATATCTTTATGATGTAATCCCGGAGTTAAGTCTGAACCTAATCCTAAATAACCTGCTTTACAACCTAATCGTTTTGCATAGAAGTGGAAATCTTCAGAACCAGCAGTATATAAATTCTTTATAAGACCTTTTTCTCCCAGTGTTTCTTTTATAGCTTCGGAGTTTGTCTCAATCAATTCGTCTGTATACTCTGCTGCAGGACATAGGTCTATTGTGTATTCAACATTTGCACCATTTGCTTTTGCTGTAGATTCAATCGCAATTCTTAATTTTTCAAGTATTGTTTCCATCTCGTTATTCTCTATGCATCTAACATCCACATACATATTAGCTTCGTCGGGTATTGCGTTATCAGGTCCTGCACCAGTGTTTATTTTAGTCACTTTTATAGAGTGACTTATACTGGGATTAGCCTTCAAAGCATTAATTGCATTTGTAATAAGGACAGCAGCTTCAACTGCATTTACCCCAAGATGAGGTCTGGCTCCATGAGCTCCAACTCCTGTCAGCTTTATTCTTACGGGAGCTGCAGCTGAATGCCACAACGCTGCCGCAGCTTGGCTAAGTTTGGCTTCCTGGATTGGTCTAAGATGAATACCAACAATTTCTGTCATGTCATTAAGTAAACCACTGTTAATCATCGCATTTGCTCCGGCTAATAGCTCTTCAGCAGGCTGAAAAATTAAATATAACTTACCTTTATTTATTCCCATGGAGTAAATTTCCTTAGCAGCAGCTAATACCATGGATGAATGGGCATCGTGTCCGCAGCTATGTCTATATTCAATGTTACCATTAATTGCATATGTAAGTGCATCCATATCAGCTCGAATTCCCAGTATCGGACCATCTTGTTTGCTATTCAATACTGCAATAATACCTGTGGTATCTCCTACATTGCGGTGTACTGTATATCCTATTTTTTCTAACTCTGAGGAAATTAATTCCGATGTTTTGTATTCTCTGAACCCTGGTTCAGGAATTACGTGCAATTTTTCATAAATCATTTGAACATATTCTCTATCCATAACTTTCGTGCATGATGTATTTAACTAAATACATCTATACTTTCAACTCTCCTTTTCTTTTACAATTTTTGATGTATATAATATTTACACTGTGGACCTGATATAATTAAATAAACTTAGATATATAAGTGTATCGTCATTCAGTTGAATATCTTCTAAACACTCGTATTAGTATATTACAATAATACTTATTAATTGGTCCACAGTGATTACATACGAGTCTATTAATTATACTAAAAACTGTGTTACAAACATAGCTAAAAAAGCTGCTAATAAATTAACGCCTATTAGCATTGGATAATGCTTACTTTTTATGCCTGCAGGTCCAAGTACACGACCAATATATTGCACCAATGAGCCAAATAACATTATACCTACTAATAGTATAGCTACATCGCTTGAGTCTAAATGGCCGTTAGTAGCTAATCCTGCGGCTACTCCAATTCCACCTCCAGTAGAAAGAATTCCTGCAATAATAACTGTGGCAGAAATGCCGGGTAAACCAAAAATTCCCATAACGGGTCCGAAAACTATTCCTATCAAATCTGTTAAACCAGTTAGATTTAATATTTGTATCATCGCAAATGCAAACAGAACATTAGGAGCCATACTAGTAAAGGAAAGATTAAACCCACTCCTTGCTCCAAGAACAAAACTCTGTAAAAAATTACGTTTTTCGGATTTCTCATTCATATTTAAACCTCCTTAATACGCATAGCATATAATCTAATGATATTCCCTGCTAAAAATTTGAATAAAAATATTATAACCAATGGTATAAAAATTGGAACTTCTAAAAATACAAATAAGCCCGCACCACTGGAAAGATAATTTGTTAACAGAGCACCTGCAGAAAATTGAAACCCGGTAAAAATAAGAGCTTCTTTATCATTTATAAAACCTTTGTCATATAGTGCCCTTGTCATTGCTGAACCTGCATCAGTCGACTGCAAACTTGCTATCAAAGCTAATCCGCAAAATCCCGGAATGCCAAGGCATGGCCTTAACAATGGGCTTAATAAATTCTGAGCTGCTTTTAATCCGTCTAAATCTTCTACTATTTTAACAACACCTAAAGCAAGCATTACTGCCGGTGCAAGTGTTAAAGCAAATAACCAACCGTCCCTTACACCAGCACCGCCTGTTCCCCTAAAATTACCGGCTATAGAGCCTGATCCTTCCGAAAGTGTTCCAAGCTTGCCAAAAGAGCCAAGAACGTTTGTAAAATCAAGAGCTCTAAGCGGTCCCTCTACATCTTTAAAAATTCCAGAAAAAAACAGAATGGCTATTACTAAAGATATGTATCCGGCTATTCTGACTTTCTGCTTAGTGTCGCTAATAGAGTTTGATTTTTTTATTTTTGAGTTCTCAGTATCAGTTTTTATTTTCTTTTCGTCTTGCATATTAGATTCCTCCGTAATTTTTTTGTAAGCTTACATACCATTTATTTGCAAATAATGTGCCAACTATAAAACAAAAGAAACAATGACTCAAATTTCAATAAAAGATGTCATTGTTTCACAATATAAAATCCTATACTTAATTTAGTGGGTGCACTTTATGGGTAAATTGCCCATTCATTGCCCAGTAAGCACCACTTTATCCTTCTAATTCTAAGAACTGTATACCTTCTTTTGTTATAAAGCTTCCTGTTCTTCCCTTTCCACATGTCAATAAACCTTTATGTCTAAGAAAATCTAAAATGTTTCTAATCTTATTTTCCGAAACTGTATACCCTCTGCCAAGGCATATTTTAAGAATGCTTCTTCTTCCAATAGACTTGCTTCTTAATATGCCCATAATTTCAATTGCAATTTTTCTATCAATTGATGAAAGCTCAGGAAATGGCTCAATTTTATTAGGCGTATTTTTAATTATATCATTATAAATATTCTTAGGAAGATCATCTATTGTTAAAATTTCTCCTCCTGTATATATCATATATTCTATACAATTTTTTAGTTCTCTTACATTTCCCCTCCAATTATATCTACACATTACCTCCATTAACTCTGAGTCAAAACACTTATTTTTAAAACCCGATTCACTTATGATGTTTTCAATAATTATTGGGATATCATTCCTTCTTTCTCTTAAAGGAGGTAAAAAAAGTGTAAAAGCATTGAGTCTGTAATACAAATCCATTCTAAATTTATTTTCTTTAATAAGACTTTCCAAGTTTCTGTTGGTAGCTGCGATAATTCTTACATTGATAGGAATTATATCATTACCACCTATTCTCATAACCTCTTTTTCTTCAAGAACTCTTAAGAGTTTTGCCTGTACAGTTAAATTTATATCACCGATTTCATCTAAAAAAAGCGTACCAGTATGTGCAATTTCAAATAACCCCCTTTTTCCTCCCCTTTTAGCACCTGTAAATGAACCTTCTTCATATCCAAAAAGTTCACTTTCCAAAAGTTCCGAAGGAATGGATGCACAATTTATTGCTACAAATGGCTTGTCTTTTCTGTCAGAAAAATTATGTATTGCTTGTGTAAAGATTTCTTTGCCTGTACCACTTTCTCCGATTATAAGAATGGATTTTGGAATATTTGCTATTTTTTTTGCTTGATTAATACAGTTTTTAATAGATGAGCTACTGCCTAACACATTATCAAATGTGTATTTAGCAATGTATCCCTTCTTTTTTAATTGTCCTCTTAATTGTCTTTCTAAATCCTGAACTTGTGTAACATCCTTTATTGTTATAACGTAAGCTAATATTTCATCATATATTTTTATTGGTTGCTTTGAAATAATTAATTCTTTTTTTATCTCTTCTAAAAAAACAATTTTATTATTAATAATATGACTTTTATTGATTTCCTTATACAGTTTATGCGGTATTATATTATTATCTAAATAAAATGTATTTAGTGAGTTTAAGTTAACATTTATCATATTAGAAAATGATGTATTTGTATATATTATTTTGTTTGTGATATTTGTAATAATTACTCCATAATCAATTTCATCAATCACTATATTCAATAAATTTTCCAGTTTTGATATTTTGTCTAAAGATGTGTTCTTAAAATCTAAATTAACTACTGTCTTTGAGTACCTGTTGAGTTTTTTAATAAAATAAGCACTTTTTATATTCAGGGTAGATATTAAGGTCATATATGTTGAGGTTGAAATACATCTCCAGCCAATATCTATTATATACTTTGCCCTTGATGGAACATGCATTAATTGAGCAGCCGTTATTGCAATATCCAAATCTGGAGTATCTCTTAATTTTGGATATACAGGTACAAAATCTATGTTATTCACTCCTGACATATATAAAAAAGCTGCTAAATCAAGTGCAAAAACTCTGTTTGTACTGACAAGCATTGCCTTGGAACCACTTGGAAGATCTTGTAGTTTATTAAAGCTGTCATTTAGAATTGTTCTTTTGCCTTGAATGATATCTATTTCCTTATGATTAAATTTCATGAATATGTCTGTGACGATTGGTGAAAGCGTAAGAATTAAGTCACATTCAATCTTTTCTGGTATTCCTTCACAAATACAATAACCATTAAATTCTAATACATTTTCGAAAAACATATTTAATTCTTTTATATAATGATCCAGTGAAGGGCGATCATATGTTATTAACACAACATTTTTTTTTGTATTGTATCCCATATTTTTACTTAGTATAATGATAGATTATAATATTCATTATATGATTTCCTTTCATAAAATTTATTTTAAGTAATGTTATGGTTATCAATCATGTTAAAAGTTAAATACTTAAGCTTTGAAAATAAATAAAGCAATAATAACTTGTCAGATATAGTATTCATGAATATTTGCATTATTAAATGAAGAGCCTGAATAAAAGTAATATCAGATAATTCATCAACAGGTATTTTATTCACATGATATCGCCTTATGATTGTGGATGGTAATGATTCTACACCATTTCGGAATTTTGCAAATTTTTTGAATTCATCACTTATCAGATACATCTACTGTTTTGAACGTCCTATGCTTTTCAATGAAATAATTAGTGACGCTTTGTTCTTGTGAAACGTAGGGTTGTACTGTTTCTTGTGCAGACATTGGTTGAATTTACTTTTATCAAGAGTTATTCTGTATTGTTCGGTTCGTGAGTTGAATTTATTAGCTATTGGAATTTGATTTCCGGCACACTCTAAAACTTGTTTGCCGTTTGTACTGAATATATAATTGGTATAAATATCAGGAACTTTTCTTCTCTGCATATTAATCGTTATTAGGTTTATGTTGTTCTCTTTTGATATGGATATATTTTCCGTGCTGTCATATGCAACGTCTATAACAAGGGTTGTTTTCTTCAGTTTCAGCTAAACTACTAATCGAATTCTATAAGAATGTACTATTTCTGTAAACATTTTGCTCATAAGAATATTCGGTTAGCATAAGTTTTACCTGATTAGTAACACTGGTGAAATTACCATACCATCTTTATAGCAATTCTTACACTTTAATGATACCATAAAACCCTGTATTTTTCAAGCCTTGTGTTATGAGAATTATTTTCATTTGAGCAGTGCCAAAAGGTAAACTTACCTCTTCCTTAGCTATTTCTTTGCTTTTTATGCCTAAAATTTTATTTTGTTAGTTATCAACAAATACGTGAAAGATTCATATGGTTATCCACATTAAATCAATCTTGAATTGTACATTAAATTTTCTTCTTGGACGATACCTAACTTTTCTTGGCAGGTAAATATTTCTAACAGAAAATAGATTGTAATCAACAAAATCATGGCAGACAGTGTGGCATTTGGAACGAAAACTAACTATTCTTACAGTTGTTAATTTTGTTACAAAGATTTATTACACAATATGACAAAAAGTGAATGGAAGAAATAGATATATTTCAATTGAGGTAATTGAAATTTTATATTGAAAAATTCTAAATATCTCGTTTTAAATTCGTAAGCTAATCTGTTAATTAGTCATGCAAATATGTTCCTTTGTCAAGTCTTGGCGGGTATTTACATTAATGATAACATATGGCTAAGCGTTTTTTTAAAGTTTTGAAAAAATGGGTAAACTCAAAATTGTTAAATGGCATAGTATTTGCATTAAAAGTATTATGAAAGATAGATTTAAGAAAGGATTAGATATATAAGTGAAAGTTTTATTAATTAACGGAAGTCCACATGTAAATGGATGCACATACACAGGACTTGAGCATGTGGTAGATGTGTTGGAGGAGAGAAATCGACACAGAAAATGTGCATATATGAGCAAGACCTATAGGCGGATGTTCGGCTTCGTTGGACGTTCTAAACAAATACCCAACATTCCAACGAATTCCGCTTGTAAGCAGCGATCACTGACTAATAATTCACGGAAACACTCCTGCAGAAGTTGAGCAGGCTTTGGAAGGAATCTATACGCTTGAAGTAATGGCAAAGGACATTGCATGGCTTATGAAGTGCATATAGGTTGGAAGAAGGGAAGGTATATTACCTGAAGTAGAGAATAAAACTGTTTGGACTAATTTCATTAGATAAGGAGGATGATAAAAATGAAAAAGATAGCGTTGGTAACTGCCGGAAATAAAGGAATAGGGCAGGGAATAGTACTCAGATTAGCAAAGGAAGGATACAAAGTTTATGCCTCTGCAAGAAGTATCGATAAGATTGAGGAAACAATGGGACTTTGTAAAGATTACGATGTTGAGCCAATCATTTTTGATGTAAGAGACTATGATGATTTAATGGGAAAAATACGTGCACTTGGGCATTTGGATGCAGTGGTTAACGCTGCCGGTCTCAGCATTGTAAAGAAAACCATTGAGGAACTTGATATAACAGATTGGACTGAAATACTTGATACGAATGTAATGGGTTATTTCTTTGTTATCAAGGCCGCAATCGAAAATATGGAAGCAGGAGGGGCAATTGTCAACATTACTTCAGGTGCAGCCAAAACAGGGGGAAATTTTGTATCAATTCCGTATTCTTCATCAAAAGGCGCAATCAATTCCCTTACTATTTCAGTTGCAAGAGATCTGGCACCGAGAGGAATCCGCGTAAACGCAGTTTCACCGGGATTCGTTGCATCGGATATGCTAAAGCTTAACGGAAAACCATTTGATTATTATCCTGACATTATCCCGCTTCACAGGCTTGGTAAGCCTGAAGATATAGCAAACATGGTATACTATCTGGTTTCTGATGAGTCTAATTTTATGACAGGACAAATAATTGAAGTAAACGGGGGAGACATAATGGGATAAAAACGGGATAAAATCCGTCGACATCCTATTAGTATCCCGTTGGTATCCTGTTAAATACTAAAATATATAGCAAAGTGCGAAAAAATAATTGGCACAGCTTTTGCACTTTAAAGTTTACGTAATTATTATTACACTTAAATTTTTTATTGAGGAGGTTAAAAATGGACGAAAAGAAAACAAAATTACCAGAAATGACTTTTGGTAAATCAGTGCTCGTAGTGATAGTTCTCATAGCTATTATCTTTTCAGGCTATGTAGTATTCAATTTCGACACTAAAGTAATTTTCACTTTAACATCAGTTGCAGTAGGCATTATGCTAGTAACATATGGCTTTAAGGTAGACACCGTAGTTAAATGGTTCGCTGACGGGGGCAGAGGAGCAGTTGATGTAATCATCATCCTTATGTGCGTAGGTACGGTAATAGGCACATGGATGGCATCTGGTGTAGTTCCTGCTATTATGTATTACGGACTTAAACTGTTAACGCCAACATCATTCATGCTCGTTGGATTCTCTCTTTGCTGTATTGTATCCTTCTTCATCGGAAGTTCATACTCAACACTTGCAACTTTAGGAGTAGCATTCATAGGAATCGGAACCGGTATGGGAATGAATATTGACCTAGTAGCAGGTATGGTAGTATCTGGAGCACTTTTCGGAGACAAGATGTCGCCGTTCTCTGATACCACAAACCTTGCACCTGCAGTTTCCGGCACAACTGTTTGGGAACATATCGGATCAATGATTTACACAGTAACTCCTGCATTAATTATCTCGTTCGTTCTATATGGATTCTTAGGTTCCAAATATAGCACATCAGGAGCTGATTTGTCCCTGGCTAAGGAAATGATGACTGCTGTAGAGGCAAATTTTAACCCAACTCCAATATTGTTTATCGTACCGGTAATGGTTCTTGTATTAGCACTGTTAAAAATTCCTTCAGTACCTGCACTTCTCGCAAGCTCCGCTCTTGCAATAATAATTGGTATTATCACTCAGCCATTCTCGGCAGTAACAATCATCAATTCTTTGGGTGATGGATTCTCTATTGACACAGGGCTTGCTGAGCTCAACAGACTTGTAAATAGAGGTGGTATCGGAAGCATGATGGAAGTAGTTGCATGGACAATTCTTACTCTTGGTATGGGTCAGATGCTCAAGGATTCTGGCGTATTAAATGTATTCTTATCAAAGATGATCGGATTTATCAAGAAGAGGAGAGACTGCGTCCTTGCAACATTAATCTTTTCACTTTGCACTGCAATGCTTACAGCATCCCAATATCTGGCAATCATGCTTCCTGGTATGCTCATGAAAGACACATTTACTAAATTCAAACTCGACAAGAAAGTTCTTTCCAGAACGCTTGAAGATGGTGGTACAATGTTCTCATTCCTTATACCTTGGGATACAGCAGGTATTTATACTGCATCCGTTCTCGGTGTAGCGACATTATCATATGCACCTTACGCATTCTTGCTAATCTTAAGCCCGATTATCGCAGCTATTTATGCATGTGTAGGATTTGCACAGTTCCCTGCTAAGGAAGAGGAAACAATTGAAGAATAAAAAATTTACAACAATTGGAGGAGATAGCAATGATTCAAAAGACAGGAAAAATGAATTTGCCTGAAGGTAAGAAAATGGCGCTTACGCTTACGTTTGATTTCGATTCAGCGTCTGTATGGATGGAGTCCTTCGGAAAAAGTTCTCCTGTATATGTATCAAGAGGAGAATATGGGGCTGTTGTAGGTGTTCCGAGAATACTGGATTTACTTCACAAGTACAATCTCAAGACAACATTCTTTATCCCGGGACACACTGCAGATACTTATCCTGAAGTATGCAAGGAGATAGTTGCAAGGGGTCATGAAGTCGGACATCATGGATATGTTCATGAAGATCCGACAGATCTGACACTTGAGGTTGAAGATGCAATCTTACAAAGAGGTTTTGAGACACTTGATAAGATTGGAGTAAAACCAATAGGTTACAGATCACCCGGATTCGATTTCAGCCCTAATACCCTCATGCTTCTTGAGAAATATGGCATAAGGTATGATTCCAGCCTTATGGGAAATGATTTTTATCCGTATTGTCCTGCACCATGCCATGTTAATTTTGATAAGGGAAACATATTTTATGAACCAAGTTCCGTGGTTGAGATGCCATGCTCCTGGTTTTTGGATGACTGGCCGCATGCTGAATTTGTAATGACAAGAGCAGGTATGAAACCGCAGAGTGAGATTTACGAAATATGGAAAACAACATTTGATTACGGAATCAAAAATATGCCAAACTCTCTACTGAATGTTGCTATGCACCCGCAAGTAAGTGGAAGAGCACATATGATTACCATGCTTGAGGAATTCATTAATCACGCATTGGAAAATGACGCATGGATTGCTCCATTTGAAGAAATACTTGAAAGAGTGGAATTTTAGTTAAGATATGAGGGGGAGGCAAAACCGCTTCTCCCATAAGGGCATCAGGAGGAGAAATTGGATAAAATTTTTAAAAACGGAAAAGTATATTCTGTTGATGATAAAAATAGATTCTATACCGCATTAGGTATTGAAGATGAAAGAATTGTGTTTCTTGGGTTTGACGATGCTGCCGATTCAATCGATGCGGATGAAATTATCGATCTGAAAGGGAAAACTGTTCTTCCTGGTTTTATAGACTCGCATATTCATCTGCTGAACTATGCTTTTGTGAACAGCTACTACAATATGTCAGAGGACTCTTCGATTAGTGAAATCATCAAAAACGGGAAGAAAATAGGAATCGGTCTGGACGAGGCCGGAGACGACCACTGGATATATGGACGAGGCTGGAATGAACTGAATTTTACTAAAGGGGATAAGCGTGTTCTGACAAAACAAGATCTTGATAAAATCTCATTGACAAGACCAATTCTTTTTATTCGTGTTTGCGGGCATTTAGCAACGGTAAATTCCAAAGCTCTTGAAATTGTCAACGAACTTGAAGATGTAAAGGAATATGAAGGTCAGATAGATAATGAGACCGGCATTCTTTCTGAGGCTTCGGTAAAGCTCTGTTATAATGTTATGACTGAGCCATCACTTGAAGAGATTAAGGATCTTATTAAATACGTGCTTAAGGATCTTTCTAAGTGCGGAATTACGAGTACGCAAACCGATGATTTTCTGTCTCTTCCGGGAAGAAACGGGGAGAGAATAATGCAAGCGTACCGTGAATTGGATGAAGCCGGAGAACTAACTGTTAAGGTCAGAGAACAACCTTCTTTTGTAAGCTACGGTGATGTAAAAAAGTTCATTGATGATGGACACAGAACCGGTGATGGAACAGACTATTATAGCGTGGGTCCGATTAAGTTGTATATTGACGGTTCACTCGGTGCGAAGACAGCACTTATGAATGATCCGTACGAGGGTGATGACACCAATTACGGCATGATACGGCACACACTTGAAGAATTGCAGGACTGTCTGGATTATTCATATTCGCATGACATGCAGATTTTGGTTCATGCTATCGGAGATAAAGCATCCGATGTAGTTATGGACGCATATGAAAATGCAATTAAAAAATACGGACAAAAGCCACTTAGACTGGCAATTAACCACCTTCAGATTGTAAGCAAAGAACTGTTCGATAGGATGGATGAATACGGAATACTTGCGTATATACAGCCAGTATTTATTTCTTCCGATAAACCTGTAATAGAGAGGCTTGTCGGGAAAGAAAGAGCTGACAGGTCATATATGTGGAAGACTATGCTGAATAAAGGCTTGGTTTGCTGCGGTGGTTCGGATTCGCCGGTAGAAAGTTTTGATATTCTTCAAAACATTCAGTGTGCTGTAACAAGAGATGCTCTTGATGAAAAGACGGAAGGCTGGCATCCTGAAGAAAAGCTGACAGTTGAAGAAGCTGTGCGCTTGTTTACTATTTGGAATGCATATGGCGCTTTCGAAGAAAACAAAAAAGGGTCTCTTGAAATCGGAAAGGCAGCTGATCTGACAATTCTTGACAAAGATATATTTGAAGTTGATCCACATGACATAGCAAATATAAATGTAGTTGCTACCATTGTAGACGGCAAAACGGTATATAAAAATTAATTCTAAGGACAGCTTATTTGTTAGACTTCCCTTGCTTTTATGGAGAAGAAATGGAATATAGTATAGCGATAGGTGAGCGTAAAAAGACAATCAAAATTTCGAAAGGATGAGCAGTAAATGTATTGCATACTAATCCGGTATTTGTTTCGGTAAATGAAAAAGAGGAATCAGACAGAATATTCAAATTGTAAATGATACTCAAAAAGTGTACCACTTTGATGTTGAGTGACAGAAAAGATGATAAGATTGAGTAGTAAAGAAGCAAATATGTTGAAGAAGAGTTTCATCAGGCAGAGTACCACTATTTTTATATAACAGATAAAAAGTCATAAGGAAGTTTTTTCCTATGACTATTTATCTGCTTTTATTTTAAGGTTCATCTTTTAGATAACTTTTACCTAATGGGGTTATGAATGAACCACCCCTACCGGAAGAACTCCTAATCAGCCCTTTGGTGCTGAATTCATGGAGAATACGCTTTAGTACTCCTTCACCTATGACTAAACCGCACGATTCCAACCTCTTCATAATGCTTTTCCTGCCTATTCCTGAGGAAGCAGATGTATTAGAAGATATAATTCTCAAGATTTCTGTTTCAATATCTTTTTGTGAAGGGAAAGGAGCATGAATTTCCAAACTTGTAGTTGGTTTATATAGATTTGAAGAGACGACGTAATCTGGAAGTCGATTGAGCAACTTGTAATGTGAGGCTGCATTTTCCAACTCACGTACATTCCCGGGCCACGAGTAATTCAGTAGCGCAGCCTTATCGTGATCGGTGAGCCTCGAGTACTTCATTCCGAGAAAACTTTCAAATAAAGGAAGTATATCTTCACGTCGTTTCTTGAGAGGTTCAATATATATGGTAATAACATTAAGTCTGTAAAACAGGTCGCTTCTAAAAATACCATTTTTGACAAGCACCTCCAAGTTAGAATTGGTGGCTGCTATAATACGAACATCTACATCTATGACTTTTTCACTACCTATTCGCATGATTTGCTTTTCCTGAAGAGCACGCAGCAAACTTGACTGCAAGCCAGGCGATATATTACCTATTTCATCAAGGAAAAGCGTACCATGGTTTGCACGTTCAAAAAGACCTATTTTGCCATGCTTTTGGGCACCGGTAAAAGAACCAGCCTCGTATCCAAAAAGCTCACTTTCAAGAAGCGTTTCTGGAAGTGTAGCACAATTAATAGCCACAAACGCATTATTTCGCCTTTCTGAGTAGTTATGAATTCCTTGTGCAACGAGTTCCTTTCCTGTTCCGCTTTCACCCCGAACCAGAACGGTATAATCGGAAGAGGCAACCTTTTGTGCCATTTCGATACATTTTCTCATTGAAACTGACTTGTGAACAATATCGGAGAAATTATGCTTCGCATAGAACCCAGTACGTTTTAGTTGCTTTGAAAGATTGCTGGCTGTTTCACGTAGGTCAATTTCATTTTGAAGGACGAGAATGTATCCGATGTACTCATCGGAAAGATAATAATTGATTTTTTCGACAAGATACGTATCACCTCGGTAGGTGAGGATTTCATCCTTGTATTCGTTTTCGGTAATCATGTGCTGTGAAAAGTATAGCTCTGGAAGAAAACTGTCCCCAGTCTTTAAACCAAATATATCATATGCGGTTTCGTTTACATAGTGAAGATGCTGGTTTATGTCTACAAGGAGGATTGCCCTGGTGGACTCTTCGATTACTGAGGTTATCATTTGTTCTTTTAGAAGATTACTGAAATAGCTGTTAGCAAAGTTGATACCGGTGTCCATATCCTCATTGGCTTTTTTTACAAGGTTGCATTGAATAGACGATTGTTCAAGCCCCAGAAGAAAAATCAGCTTTTGCATTGTTTCAAAACTTACTTCCCTGTTCTGTATATTGCATACCTTTTTGATATGAGATGGAATCATATGCTCAGAATATTTTGTAACGATGGCAGTGTCAATATGGTCGTATGCACCTTTTTCTGATAGATTCTTTTCAAAGGGTATGAAATGAAGGTGACCGATTCCAAGCTCATAGAACATGTAAATAGTCTGTATGATGCTTGCGGGAGAATCGTTGACGACAAGAACATCAGTGCCTCTCGGGATGTCAAAGACTGACATGATGTATTCTTTTCTTATGCTCCTTGTTATTACGATGACTTTTGAAAAGTCATCAACATAGTCAACAAGAGGACCTAACATTTCCACGTAGCAAACCAGATAAGCGTCTGCAGTTACTTTATCACTTTTACAGAGTGCATCTAGATAATAATTTGTAATATGAATATTGTCTCCGAGTATTCTATAAAAATTATCTGCTATGTATTCAATTGCAGGCTGGTTATATCTGTCTCTATAGAAGATAGCAATTTCTTTCATAAAAGCCTCCCATCTGTGCATGCTTTTTTCCTGTATATTTTATCAAAATAATAATATATTCATTGAGAGATTGTTAATTTGAATTATTTTCGATGTAAAAAGTGTTAATTGTAAATATCAAGATTTAGGGTTCCATTAAATAGCTTTTTTCTTTTTTATATAACTTTCAAATTTTGTTGATAACTTTTATAGGTAAAACTGTTGAAGAAAAATCAGATATCAGTTGTTTTTTTAGTTAAAATTATATAGTTCTCTTTTTCGATGTTAGAAATATTACTTTCTCTATCTTTGCCGTATTCAATCATATTTTCGCTGAATTTCAA
>DAIPML010000062.1:0-14393 GCA_036768735.1 Clostridiales bacterium
CCACAAAGAAATTTATCACATACAGTTCATGATAAATTTTTTTGTGGCTTATTAAATCGTTTTTTTATCCTGTTTGCTTAAGGCATAAACACAATCACACCGTGGGAGATTTCAGCATCATCGGCTGGAATAGGAAAAATAACGGCTTTTTTGAAACGGTCAGGCTGGAGAGCGGTTTGCTGTTTTATACCTGAAAACATGGAAAACGGTTTTTTTAAGCCCTCTATAAAGAAAGTATTCCCGTTAAAGACTTCTGTGACAGCAGTAACCAGCTGTACATCATCGATCTTGTATTGTAGAATACGAGTAGCTTCCTTCTCCAAATCCATTGACTGTATTTTTGTTTCCACTGTAAAAGCTTTGTTTACCATGGTAAGCGTATATTGCGATGTAAATATGGCGAGTGGATAAGGGAAAAAGTCGATGATCTGAGAAAACAGCCCCTCGTTTGCGATAAGAATTTGAAATTTTCTTATCATTTGCCCTTGAGTCTTTGTTCTTTTCTCTAACATTTTTTGTACTTCCAGCAGTTCTTCAAGCAGCTGTTCTTTCTTTTTATCACCCATATGAACTCTCCTTCCCAGTCAGAGTATGATACTGCTCATATTCTCTATATTTTGAGATATAACTGTGCAATAACGGAAACTACGCTTCATTTGCATGAGCTATATCGTTTGGCATGAGTTTTTTAACGCAAAGTGTTAAAAATACGCATCTCTAAGCTGCATTCCGTTAATGTTTCCTAATATTGAACACCTATGTCTCCTCAGTTACCTGCGAACAGTAACCAGAGTACTGATATATAAATATTTTATTAGTTATCTGGCTGTGAGGATAGGTTAAATATGCTTATAATTAGTAAGAAAAATGCTATTTTGAAGCGTTATTTTACTTCGTAAAAAACGGGTCTATGCAATTTCTTCAGTTATTTTAAATTATTCTATTCCGATAGTTTTTCGGTAAGCGGAAGGAGAAAGACCTGTTTTTTCTTTAAATACTCTGGCTGAATGACCATTATAGTCCATGTTGCAGGCAGCAAAAGCTTGAGCTATCGAAAGGTTGGTATCAAGCAGCTTCTCCTTCAATCTGCTGATTTTGTAATTGGTGTAATACTCATGAGGGGTTACGCCGGTATGCTTCCTGAATAACTTTGTAAAATAGGTTTTGCTAAGGCAAGCTGCTATTGCCGTTTTTCTTAAATCAAATGGCTCCTGCCAATGCGTTTCTATGTATTGTTTACCCCATCCAATCTCTTCTTTCCCTTGGTATATTTTTCTAATAATAAATACTGCGGCGAAGTATTCTATCGCACCATTAGCGTTAACCAAGGGAAAAATAGTAATGTCTGAGCTTATGGTCTGTATATCCCTGTCTTCCACATTAAAATACTTGATCATATCCTGATAAGATGCATTGAAATCAGTGAGATAAACGGTTTTACCTGTTAAAACCTGTTTGAGCTGATCCATAACACCAAGTTCACGTATTATGGGATCCTCAAAAGCATTGTATTTACCCACATGGGATTCAACGCTTTTTATGCCTATCATGTCCAGTGTTGCTTTGTTAATCATTCTCGCTATTCCATCAAAAGAGAAAATCTGGATCGGATAAGGGAAGAACTCGATCACTTTCGCAAGCAGATCCTCTTCCTTAAAAAGTAACTGGAATGATTCGGTTAAGCCCCTTTGTACATCATCAATCTGATCTTTCACGGATTATCCCTCGCTTCTTTCTGACTTGACAAATTCCGATATGCAGAAGGGGAAAGCCCGGTTTTTTCTTTAAAAACTCGAGCGGAATGACCGTTATAGTCCATATTACAGGCAGAAAAAGCTTGAGCGATTGAAAGGTTGGTATCCAGCAGCTTCTCCTTCAATTTGCTGATTTTATAATTTGTATAATACTCATGGGGGGTTACGCCGGTATGCTTCTTGAACAGCTTTGTGAAATAGGTTTTGCTAAGGCAGGCTACCTTTGCTGTTTCGTTCAAGTCAAACCTTTCCAACCAGTGGTTTTCTATGTATTCTTTCGCTTTTTCAATTTCATCCTTACCACGATAAACTCTCCTGTTGATTAGAAATGCCACGACATAGTTCACTCGTTTTTCGTCATCTAGAATAGGAAAAATAGTTATATCCTGATATATGGCCTCCACGTCTAAATCCTTTACGCCATACCGTTCCACAATATCTTCTAAAGGCACTCTAACATCTGGGAAAAAGACAGTTTCGCCTTTGAAAGCCCGCTTTATCACAGGGATCTGACCTGAGGCGACTATGTAAGGATCTTTGAATATATTATATTTCCCCACAATCATATCCGGGCCTGAAACATGGTATTCGTCTAAAATGGCCTGATTCACCAGTACCGATGTTCCATCCGGAGCGTATACCTGAATTGGATAGGGAAAACACTCGATCACCTTGGCAAGCAAATCTTCCTTCCCAAGGAACGATTGAAGGGATTCGATCATGTTGTTTTGCTCGTAATATTCTTCAACGTTATTGGTCATAGATAAACTACCTCGCAGAATACCAATTTTCCTGAACATCTATATAATGTGGGTGATAATCATATTATATCAAATGATTTGTTTTTTGCATGGTATATTTTATGAAACTCACATCGTTTCTAAATAAAAAGTGGCTTGGAAATTTGAACGTTCAACTTTCCAAGCCCACTCTTAATAAAGTAAATTATGATTGCTTCCAAAAAGCCGTGTAACGACTCTTTCCTGAAAGTTTTTCTGCAGGAAGTTGCAGCTTGCTGCAACCTAATGTAATCACAATATAGTTATCCAGCTTTCTTTCGAAGGGTGATGAAATTTAAGATATCTTATATTTCACCCAGAAAGTCACTTCGTGACTTTCTGGGTGATAGTGAACTCGTTCAGCAAAGCTGAACATCGGGGCTTCAGATGGAGACTCTACTCCACCTGAAGTGTAGAATCGGAACCCGCCACTTATAGAAGTGGGGGTCTTGGTTTTTTGATCAAATTATTGTTTTTAATATTTTAAAACACGAGGCAGTTCAGCTGCTTGTTTTATCCAATCTTCAACCTGTGCTCCGCCAGGAAGTTTTTTAACTAAAGCTTTTTCTCGTCATTAGTTTCATTGATCAATCCAGTGTATCTATTTTAATACCCTCCGGAAGCTCAAAAACAGCATCGTCCACTGGGCCATCTATGGTAATGTAATCATAGATAACAGTAATTTTTGGGGTACCTAACATCAGAATATATTCTTCACGAAGCTTCAATCCGGTTTCTTCAGAAACCCAAACCTTCCCTACTTCCATTCCTTCCTCTTCTTGCACTAGCACTGTGCATACCTGTCCGTCCACAGTTTCTGTTCCGGCGAGCTTCAAGTCTATAGGGATGAACAAAGAAAAAATATCTGTAGGTCTACTTGCAACTTGCGGATCATTTGGGTCATAAACTCCAATGTAAGCTGTGTTTTGACCTAATGTATATACAACGCTCTCGTGTTTTTCCATATCATAAATATATATGATATAGCCCCCTGAGCTAACAGGCTCCTGTTTTTTAGCCATATTCCCCTTCATCCATGCCTTGCCATCTTGCAGTTTCTCGCCTTTAGCGTATGATGTCCATTCATAATATATTTGGTTGATTTTATTTCCTTTAGCAGCCAACTCATCCAGTTTCTTTTCAACAGATGAGGCTGCTGGAGCAGAAGTTGGGGTTGAAGCTGGAACAGGTGTTGGGGTTACTGCAGGTTGCGTTGTATTTGCCTTTATATCCGATAATTTATCGGAGGTTCTTACTGTCATTAGAATGGCTGCTTCTCTGGTGGCCATACCGTACTTTGCCGCTTCCTGGGCAGGCGTTACAGACTTAGGCATGAAATTACCCTTGCTGTCTCCTTTGATAATTCCCAGTTTAGACATGTATTTGGTTCCTTCAACAGCCCAACTGGATATATCTCTTTGATCAGGAAAGTCTTTCACACCAGCAATACTGTAGTCAGCAGCCGGAGCAATCGCCTTGATGGCCCGGTAAAGCATTGTGGCACACTGTTCACGGTTAATCAACACATTCGGAGAGAATTTCGTTGCTGATGTACCCGTTGTGATTCCCAGTTTAAATGCCTTTAGAATTTGATTGTTTACTGTATCGGTGAACGGATTTGGAGATGCGGGTAGAATCGCTTCATCAATAGATTTTTCACACAACCGAACTGCAAGCTCAGCAAATTCTTCACGGGTAATGGGCTGCGTCATGTCTGCACCCATAAGAATATCCGGGATGAGGTCTTTATCATAGGCTGCCTGAAGTTCGGGTTCTGCCCATGAGCTGGCACCACTGTAAAATGCAGTCGTACCTATTTCAACCACATTGGAAAAGGGGGAACGTATATAAGAACCATCAGGTTTTTTAAACTGAAAGAACATACGGAAATAATACGTGTTTTTCTTAATGTCAATTTCACCCCATCCTCCCTCATCTATAGGATCTACATCCATATTATCTATAAGATTCTCATGACCTTTTCCGAGCAATATACCATTACTTTCAGATGCCCATTTACCATTACCAATCTTCCAGTCAAGTAAATTCCATATACTTGTTTGTTTGTTGGATTCTTCCACGCTTTTAGGAATCTCACAGGTAAAATGGAAATATGGCTGACCGTTTTTGTACTTCTTCAGCTCACCCTTTAAATTTTCCGGAGCAACAAGACTATCAGGAAGTTTGCCTGCTGCATCTTTCCCAATGGATGCAATATCAGAATAAGGAGAGGTTACAAATCGATAACCCCATGTTTCAGTGGCAGGATCAAAGTGCTCATATTCATATACATAACGGTAACGGAAGGAATATGTGTTGTTCTGTAAATCAAATTCTTCAACCTGCAGACTCTCAGGGAATACCGGAACATCAATTGAATTTCTTTCGTCATGACTTATATGGTTTAACGCTAAAGCGACATTAAACCATTCATATAGGTTCTCGTAATATTCAATCAAGTATTGTTCGGAAAAATTATCCCAATGACTATCA
This sequence comes from Clostridiales bacterium, assembly GCA_036768735.1. GTDB lineage: Bacteria > Bacillota > Clostridia > DSM-8532 > DSM-8532 > JAAYGP01. The sequence continues at coordinate 5,027 of DAIPML010000062.1, forward strand.
AACTTCCATTGCCCGTCGTTAATCTTCCAATCAATTTCCCAAAATATCCCGTATTCATCTTCCATTAATTCCATAATTTTAGCCGGCTGTGTCATACGAAGCTGCAAATCACCATATTCGTCGGAACGGACTGACAGGCTTACGGGCTTTTCTAAAACAGGCAGTTCATCAACCTCCGCATATGCGGGACAAGGCGTAACCAGTATAACAAAGATTATAATTACTACAACTTTCATGAATAGCTTATACATATCAAAGACCTCCACTTACTTTTTATTTGTGACCGATATAAGTTTACCGGTTATTTCTATTTTATAAAAACCGCAACTGTGAGAATAGTCTGAATATGATTATATATAGTACAAATAATGCTATTTAAAAGCTCATGAAATAAGAAGAACATTTTAGAACATAGTAAGGGCAGGTAAAAGCCAGCCAAGTCGAAGAATACAATTTGAAAACGATACTGCAATAAGATGGTTATCACCCAGAAAGTCACAAAGTGACTTTCTGATGAAATTTAAGACTTCTTAAATTTCATCAGTCTTCTTACGAAGGCTGGATAACCATATTGTGATTGCACCAGGTTGCAGCGAGCTGCAACTTCCTGCAGTTAAACCTGCAGGAAAAAGTCGTTTCACGACTTTCTGGGAAGCAATCATAAGATGAGTCAAATTTTTCCGAAGGAAATTTAACACATATCAAATTTTTCATAAGTTATTAGCAATATTTAGTGCAAACTTAAATAATCCACCGTTCAGTTATCAGGGCTTGAAATTGCTTTTTTCTGCTTTCTCTCGAATAATAATTTGTGCAATTGATTCAATCTGCTCTAAATTCATACTAATCATTTCTTCTGCCTTTCCTTTTAGATATTGGAGGTTTTCTCTACTCCCATCGTCTATCCGCCCCTTTTTGTCTTCAAGCTCTATGTCAAATCTGAAAAACGTTACCTGTGGAAGTTTCTTGATCATATGATTTGTGCTTATTCTCTGCCCCTCTCCCACGGCGGATATAAGAGGAACTCCAAGCCATGGAGATATCCAACTTAACGAGCTCCAGTTTTTAATCTTTTCGGTATTATACTCTTCACGCTGAGTTCCTGTACCCAGAGATAGTATAAAATACTCACAATTGGGACAAATTTTCCGGGCTTCAGTTAACGCACTCATGGCAGGATTGATACAGAAAACACCTCCGTCTATAAGGCACAGTATATCCTCCGGGCTATCTTTACGACTGACGTATGCCGGTGGAAAATATGTTGGAACCGCTGCGGTTGCAAAAGCCGAATCAACCATAAAATAATCCGGGTCAGTATCACCGCCGGACGCAAGAGGTCTTCTTTTCATAAAAACAGGTTCCATTGTTTTCATATCAAACGAAGTTATTAATAAATTCGTTAGTGCGTTTTTAACTGTACAATCCCTGAATAGATCTTTTAAAATAAAATAAAATGGCATAGAACTGTATCTGCTGATAAATAACTGTCTTAATGCTTTGCGTATCTTATTTTTGCTTCCCGGAAAAACTTTGTCTCCGAGTGTATTATATAAATCCAGCAGCTTATGTACGGATATACCACCCTTTGCGTCATATAAGCTTCCATCAGTTTCATATAGCGGTGCGCTTAAAGCCAAGGCGATTAAACCGCCGGTTGAAGTACCTGCCATCAGATCAAATATTTCATGAAATGGTTTGTTAAAACCCTGCTTTTCAAGAATGCTCTTTAATTTTGACAGAAGAACAGATGGGATTATACCGCGGATTCCTCCGCCATCAATAGAAAGAATAAAAAATTTCCGCACAGGCAAACCTCGGTATAGTGTTCTCCTATAATATATGATTCGCCTGCATCGTTAATGCTTTGTAAACTAATTGAAAGAGATATTTACTATATCCCAAGCTATTGTACAAGAGTTCTCCATAATGCTCATACGCCTGAAAGTAATTTAAATTGCTACAGTAACGTAATCTTCAAAATCAATATATTTAAAAACTCCTCAAGCCGTATAGAGTAGTCGTATGTGTCCTAAATGGGGCAGGCATACAGTTTAGGTGTTTCTGTGTATTCTGAATCATTCATCCAATATTCAATTCTCAATCCCGAGAAACAATTGCATACAGCCTGCCTTTTTTTATACTTATAACCGCTTTTTCGCCTGTAAACTCATTGCTGATACCAAGACCGGTTCCTATATGCATAACAGCATCCTTTAGGGCATAAGTGAGCCCTTGCGTTGTAATACCTTCCACCCTTTCTGTAGCCGGAACTAGTGACAGCATAAACCCATCTTTTTTTCCAATTTCAATACTTTCGCTGACTAAATATATATAATTGTTTTCATTAACAACAACGCCTTCAACACCTTTGTCAGCTAATTTGTGCAGCAATTGAATGTTAGACATGGTGTGATCCATTCTGGAACCTATCGCACCCATAATGTATATTCGTGATGCTCCATGTATAATCGCATAATCCAGCGCCAGCTCCATATCTGTATAATCCTTATTAGAGGGATATTTTATAATTTCAACTCCAAGCTCCTTATATAACTTTAGAAAAGCAGGCTTTATTGAGTCAAAATCGCCTATAAGTACATTAGGGGTAATACCAGCTCTTTGGAAATAAAAAGCACCCCCGTCGGCGCAAATAAGAAGCCTTGAGGATTTGGCAATACTTCTTAGAAGCTCATCTGATTCAATACTTCCGCTTCCTACAACCAAGCAAATCATTTTTTTCTCCTTAATCATGACATTTAAAAATACGATAAATATGACGCACACACATTTCTGCTTGTATTTCCGAGCAATCTTTCGCAACCTGCATTCTCAGCAATAGCAAACTATGCTTACCTTTATGCTCAGCATACCCAACATTTAGTTATCCACCTTTTTTATGTAATGTTTGTATCTAAAAAAGAAGGACTAAAGTGACAGTTTCATCGTGCATAGGAGGGCATCAGACCGATAAAACAGACTTACATTTCAGATAACACAACAGAACCGTCCCTCAATGCTATCTACGTTCAAACATAATAGTCGGATAAATTCCGCATTTCATTTACAAATTGAGTCTTGTCACGGGCATTAAAAAATGCTGAGCCCGCAACTACAACATTTGCTCCGGCAGCAGTAACCTCTTTTATATTAGCGGTACTGATACCGCCGTCTATTTGCAGGTATACTTTCCTGTCTGTCCAGTTAATCCATTCCCGAAGCTTTTTAATTTTTCTCGTCATTTGCGGTATATAGGATTGTCCGCCAAATCCAGGATTAACGGTCATTAAAAGAATCATATCAACCGAATCCGGTATGTATTCCAGTGCTGACAACGGAGTGGCAGGATTTAATGCAACCCCGGCTTTCACGCCACCGCCCTTGATTAACTGTATTGTTCTGTTTAAATGCGTGCATGCCTCAAAATGAACGGTAATCATATCCGCACCTGCGGAAATAAAATCTGGAATTAACTGATCGGGTTTTTCAATCATAAGGTGGACATCAAGAAAAAGAAGCGTTTCTTTTCTCAGAGATTTTACAACCGGGGAGCCAATCGTAAGATTAGGTACAAAATGACCGTCCATAACATCAATATGAACCCAATCCGCACCGGCTTCCTTAATGGTATCAACAGCTTCCTTCAAACGGGTGAAATCAGCTGATAATATTGATGGTGCCAATAATATACCGTTTTCATTTGTAGCGCTTATCATATTGTTCTTTCAACTCCTCAAAAAGCTTGCTATAGCAATTATATCTTACCAATGAAACTTCCCCGGCTGAAACAGCATTTTTTACAGAACACTCCGGTTCACTAACATGGCTGCAGCCATTAAAACGGCATTGTTCCTGTAGCTTTTCAAATTCCGGATACATCCATGATAATTTATCATATTCTACCCCATCAAGGGAAAATGAACTAAATCCGGGCGTATCCACCACATATCCTCCGCTAATAAGCGGCAAAAGCTGGACATGCCTGGTTGTATGACGTCCTCTTTGTATCTTATCACTAATTTCGCCCGTTTCCATAACCCATGAATCAATAATATTGTTTAATATTGTTGATTTTCCAACTCCCGATTGACCGGCAAAAACAGTAATTCTGCCCTCAAGCTTCGTGTATAGAATATCATAGCCTTCCTTCGTGATCTTGCTCATTGGTATAATTGTGAAGGCTGTTCCCTTATATATTTCTTCTATTTGTGAATGGCTCGTATTGTCTGCTAAATCGGTTTTATTTATTATTATAACCGGTTCTATGTCATTTTTCTGTGCTGATATCAGAAGCTTATCAACTAAAAGAAAGTCAGGCTCCGGACTGTTAACGGAAATAACGATTGCCATCATGTTTACATTGGCTACGGGCGGTCTGACAAAAAAATTCTTACGCTCTTTTATTTCCTCAACCCATCCCTCGCCCATTTCATCATTTGTTACTGTAAATTCAACAAAATCACCCGGCAGCGGTGTTATACCCCTTTTCCTGAAAACACCTCTTACTCTGCAATCGTAAATTCGTTTATCGCTTTCGACACTGTATAATCCTCCTACGCCTTTAATGATAAGACCTTCAGCCAAAAACACTCCTCCGTTCAACCTGTGAAAATTTCATAGTACTATTTAATCCTTTATTTTTGGATAATTACAGCGTGATTAATACATAAACCCAAGCTAATCAATGCTAATCTCCTTTTCGTATTGGAACTTGCCATCCATATAAACTTTAATTGTGGTTGTAGATCCGGGAGACACCGGAATCTGTACTCCAACCGGAAAATCTGATTTATTCACAGTTACCCTGGATTGTAGTACCTCCTGACCTGAATCACCCAAGGTTGAATATACAACCAACTCGATTTTATCACCAAACTCAAAGCCCACCGGGAGAGGTATTCTCTCTGTGATTCGACCTTCGCCCGGATAGATAACATTTCCGTCCCCGGTTCCTTCAACGGTTGATTCTTCATCACCAAAGTATATATTAACAGCTTCAAGTTCCTTAATTATTTCGCCTACTTTTGGCTCTTGATTAATAATTTTTCCCTTATACCCGTCACGTCCTTCGGGAAAAATTCTTCCGATAGAAAGATTAAGTGATAAAAGTGCGTGTTTTGCCTCATCCATCGTAAAACCGGTTAAATCAGGAACCGGAACATCTTTTAGTTTCGGACCCAGGCTTTTGTATATTATGACCTCGCTGCCTACCCTGACAGATGTGCCTATTTCAGGCTTTGTGCGTATAACTCTTCCTTGCGCAACTTCATCATTATATTCGGCAACCTCTTTAGGCTTTAATTTCAGCTCATCCCTTAAAAGGATCTGCACCTCAAGATAATCCTTAAATTTTATATCTTCCGGAATCAGAACCTCCTCAACTCCGTTACTGACAATAAATTCAACCTTTGTATAGGCATCCTTGCCAGGTTTTATCTTTATTTTTGCAGCAGGCTTCTGATCTAAAATAGTGCCTTTTTCAATCGTATCATGATATTCATATACAGGATCAATATATGGAAGATCAAGACTCTCTATATCTGCCAGAGCCTCCTCAATGTTCATTCCCACATAATTCTTTACCTCAACGTCTGGTGTGCTGGGTGCCATGAGATCAACAAGAATTGGTTTTACCACATGTGCATAGGTAAGCCAGAGACCACCCAAAATAACTCCTATTAAAATAACGTATGCAGATATAACAATATACTTTTTTGTTTTTGTTTTTTGGGCCTTATTTGAATTGTTTACTTTGTTTTCTATTTTTTTGTCTTTTTTGTTATTTTTCTTTCCTGCCAAAGCTTTTTCCTCCAAACCTTCAATGGCCTTTGTTGCAAAAGGATCCACCTGGTTTTCCTGATCTTCATTCATTTTTTCTCTCTTTTGCAGATGATCCAGATCAGCTATCATCTGAAGAGCGCTGTCATATCTTTCAGCTTTTGATTTTTTCATTGCACGTTTTATAATACTGTCAATTGCCTTTGGAATCTCCGGCACATATTCAGTCACATCAGGTGGTTCATCCTCAATATGCTTTAAAGCTACAGTTACTGGATTATCGGCATTAAAAGGCACAGTACCGGTGAGCATTTCAAACAGAGTAACACCAACAGAATAGAGATCCGATTTTTCATCGGTGTATCCACCCCTTGCCTGCTCCGGCGAAGCATAATGGACTGAGCCCGCCGTGTCAACCTTTCTTGTTACAGTAGCAGTTGTGGAAGCACGCGCAATACCAAAATCAGTTACCTTTGGTACATTGTCTGAAGTCATCAATATATTCTGAGGTTTTATGTCCCTGTGTATAATATTATGCCTATGTGCCTTATGCAATGCGCTTAATATGGAAACTGCTATATCTGCGGCTTCATTCCATGGGAGCCTTACGTTTTGACGAATATAATCCTTAAGAGTTATACCATCTACATATTCCATAACTATATAATATATATTATCTTCTCTGCCTACATCATAAATCGAAACTATATTTGGATGATTAAGACTTCCCGCTGCATATGCTTCACGTTCAAACCGTTCGAGAAATTCCTCATCATTAATGAATTCATCCTTTAATATCTTTACAGCTACCCAACGTTTAAGTACGCGGCATTTTGCTTTATATACATCAGCCATACCGCCGCTGCCAACCTTTTCAAACAGCTCATATCTGTTATTTAAAACTTTCCCAGTCATTCTGCACCTCAACTCTATAGGTTTTTAAGAGTATTATTTCAATATTCACTATATAATAGCACCCCCAAGGCATCTGCTACTACCGGGGGTATCAATGTCATATTTTTACAATAATTGCTGTAATATTATCGTCACCGCCACGTTGATTGGCCAGCTCCACCATGTTTTTCAATATTACATTCAAATCTTTTTCTTGTTCAAGCATGGTCAGTAATTCGTCTGAAGACACCTTTACGGTTAACCCATCTGTACAAAACAAATACATATCTCCCTTTTTTACATCGATATTATAGAAATCAATCTCAATGTTCTTCTCATAACCCAAAGCGCGTGTAATTTGATTTCTGAGCGGATGATTTCTGGCTTCCTCTTGATCGAGCACTCCTTTTTCAACCAGTTCACCAACAAAGGAATGATCCCTTGTCATGGACTGAATAGTTCCTCCGCGAATCAAGTAAAAACGGCTGTCACCGATATGGGCAATTGTAATCTTTCCGCTGTGTATTAAACCCAATGTAAGTGTGGTACCAATCCCCGTTCCATTCAGATTCAGCAATGCATATTTATATATTTCATCATTAGCAAGATTAACTGCTTTCTCCAGAAAACCGATGGTTGTAGAAGAATTAATGGCTTCAAATCCCCTGTAAATTTCCTGGGATATTATTTCAACCGCCATTCTGCTTGCAACATCGCCGGCCATATGACCTCCCATGCCATCAGCTATAATAAAAGCAATAGGATTTCCTTTATTGTCAAGAACAATATTCCAGAAATCTTCATTCTGTTCTCTTATAATTCCTTTATCGCTTAAAGCTGCATATTCCAATACTAATGCACCGCCCCATCGTCTTCAATGGTATTTTTTCTCAACTGCCCGCAAGCTGCAGATATATCGCTTCCCAGTTCTCTTCGGACAGTCACGGGGATATGTTTTTTATCTAATATGTTTTTAAATGACAAAACCCTATCTTGCTTGCTCTTTATGTACCCCGTCCCTTTGACTGAATTTACAGGAATAAGGTTCACATGGCACAAAAGCCCTGTTAGCTTCTCCGACAGCTCTTTGGCATGCTCATCGGCATCATTGAGACCGTCTATCAAAGTATACTCAAAAGTGATCCGTCTTCCTGTCTCTTGAGTATAAATATGACACGCAGAAAGAATTTTGTCAAATGTATATCTCTTTGCTACGGGCATTATTTCTTTTCTTATATCATCATTGGGAGCATGCAGTGAAATAGAGAGGTTCACAGGAATTCCTTCCTTTGAAAACCTAAGTATTTCAGGTACAAGCCCACACGTGGAAACCGTCATTCTTCTATAGCTGACAGCAAATGTGTCAGAAGCATTAAGTCTTCTTAAAAATTTGATTACATTTTCGTAATTATCAAAGGGCTCGCCAATTCCCATTAAAACCACATGGCTTACCCTCTCCCCTATGTCCTTTTGAATCTTCATGATTTGTGCAATCATTTCCCCAACGGTAAGGTTTCGATCAATTCCAAGGCCGGTAGAGGCACAAAACTTGCACCCCATGCGGCAACCAATCTGAGTTGACAGGCACACGCTGTTTCCGTAATGGTATTTCATAAGAACACCTTCCACAACCTTGCCGTCCTTAAGCCCAAAAAGATATTTTCTTGTGCCGTCTTTCTCTGATATAAGCCTTTTCGTTATTTCAACTCCGCCAATATAAAAATGTTCATTTAGCTTATCGCGAAAGGTCTTGGGGAGATTTGTCATGTCACTAAAGCTGTCGGCACCTTGGTAAAGCCAGTTCCAAACCTGCTTCGCCCTAAATCCCGGCTCGCCAGTTTGCTCCAGAGTTTGCTTCAGCTCATCAAACTCAAAATCCAATATATTGCTTGCAACTTCATTCATATATTCTTTCGTCCTTATGTTACTTTGCTTTTTTCTTAAGCCTTGCAATAAAAAAGCCGTCGGTTCCATCTATGTGTGGGTATAGCCTTAGCATTCCGTTATTAACTCCATTTTTATTTTTTAACGGTTCCGGCAAATATGCAAGCAGAGGCTCTGGTTCAAATTCTCTTTCTGTTTTAAGAAACGCTCTGACAACCTGAGCATTTTCCCTGTCATCCAACGAACAGGTGCTATATACAAGAACCCCTCCGAGCTTTACATACCTACTGGCATTATACAATATTTTTTTTTGGATCTCAATCAAATTACCAACATTATCCACGTCTTGTTGCCATTTAATATCCGGCTTTCGTCTTATTATGCCTGTCCCCGAACAAGGTACATCAGCTAATACTCTGTCATATTGGTTAATTGCTGAATTAACGAGCTGTGTGGCATCATTTTCTAAGGCATTAATAATAGTTATGCCCAATCTTGCAGAATTTTCGCTGATAAGCCTTACTTTATGCTCATAAATATCCCATGCTGTTATTTGCCCCTCATTTTTCATCAGCTGTGCTATATGAGTTGTTTTTCCTCCCGGTGCTGCACAGACATCAAGTACCCGCTCTCCCGCCTTCGGATCAAGGATTCTTGCAACAAGCATAGAGCTTTCATCCTGAACTGTTATCTCTCCTTTTATAAAAGGCTGTGCCATGGAAATATCCGAAGAATTATTAATAATAAGCGCTTCTTCAAGAAAACGACCGGGCTTTGCCTCTATACCCTCACTGCCAAAGCTTTCAATCGC
>DAIPML010000063.1:0-14213 GCA_036768735.1 Clostridiales bacterium
GCTTAACGTTAAAATCTTCAACCGTCTCCCCATCTATTCCTGGGGCTCCATGGTTCCGTTTTACCCGTTTGAAGGCTTTTGTTAAATTTCTAGGTTGATATATTTTATCAATCAGGCTGTACCATTTCTTCATGTTCCACCTCCGATCCTGTGGTATCCCTTCCCTGTAACTTGTTCATCCTACACGTTCTTCCTAGGTTTCAGTTGATGTTTCTAGCTCAAGGCAATCTATCTTCCTTCCACCAAGTACTTCATGTTCGTGCCATCGTAATTCACAGCAAGTTCTTTTATGCCGTTCCTTCGTTTCTTCCAGCATTTCAGCCTTCTTTCGAGCACCTTCAGAATCTCTTGTTTCAGTTCTTGAATACACTTTGAATTCCTTCCGTCCTTCGCATCCATAACCACCTTTTGAGCAGCTATGGTCATGGAAACTATGTTCCATGTCACCTAAGTTTTATCCTCCAGACTGTTACCAGCTTTCTCAGGCTTAGGCTTATTCACTACTACGACGTCATCTGCATACTGCACCCTCCTCCATCTCTCGCTTTCGCTTGTAAATGGATTTAACAGCTTCGAGTACAGTACTTCCAGGGTTAAGTTGCTTCGCCTGTTGTTGAAGCGACCATCTTAACATTATGAGCTAGGTTAGCTTTTGGACTTTCCCACTTTTCGCAGGGTTATCCGCTCAATTATGCCAACACTGGTTCGCTTGCGCTCCGCTCCAATCAACCGCCATCAGCTTCCTTCAGACCCCTCCATCACTGGCGACGCCCTTGCTTACGACTTGTCTTCCCGCTAACTAGGTGACAGGTTTTCTTTCAAACCATCGGCTAGGTAACATGCCCCGCAAACAAAAAAGCACAAGCAAGATGGCTGCTTGTGCCTTTATGGCGTCCCGAGTAGGAATTGAACCCACATTAGTAGAACCGGAATCTACTGTCTTATCCTTTGGACCATCGGGACAGATGATTTAATTTATTTTTGGAAACAGAACAATTATACCCCGAATGCTGGTTTTTATCAAATTAATTTTAAAAGTCGATTTGTTCACCTTTACATTCCCTTTATTATTCAGAGGTATGTGGTTACTACCTATGTGCCAAACAAAAGACCGAAGGTCTTATAAGCTACATTAACTAGGAATAATAAAGCTTGGGCGGATAACGATGACCATGCAATTATAGCTAATGAAATTATAAGCTTTCCGGAAAACTTGATTTTACTTTTCACGCTTATTGTCCTTAGCATTATACCCAGCTGCCAATACCGCTGAGTATAAAGCAAAATAAGAAGAACATACATAAGAGCTTGCGCAAAAAAAGATGTATTTCGGCTTAGGGTTTCAATGTCAAGTACTGAAGGGCTTGCAAGTAAAAGAAGCGGCATAAAAGGCAAATGCGAATACGCATATGACTTCATAAAAATAATATTAAACCCCGGAACAATAAACTTATCGGAGCATTTTGCAATGTAACGGCATAGATCTGCGATAGGCCATGCAAAACAAAAAATATCCAAAAAACCGATAATAATCGCAACGATAAAAAAGAAAACTATCTTCGGTATGGTATCTGAGCTGCTGTTTAGAATGTAGTCATTTAATATCGAATTTGTCGTTACTAACAAAACATCGAATAAGCCTACCCAGATTATGCCCGGGATAAGCGTTAGAGAAGCTGTATTTATTCGTTTATGCCAACTGCGAGGCCAAAGCAGTAAATCCCACTCACTTTTTGAATATTCCATCCGATACTCCTGCAAATATGGTGAACTTTTATTTCATCATATTTTCCTTTGTTTTTGAAAGCTTCATAAATATTAGTTTTCAACTAGTGAAAAGATTTTTAAACATAAAACCGAGAAGCCTCCTATCGCTTTGCTTTCCTTATTTATAAAATGAGAGCACAGGCGAGAGTATGTCACTTGTATATTATGATTATCCAGCTTTCTTCCAAAAGTTAACGAGGCATAAATTTTCTAAAATGTCATCAGGAAGTTACTTTTTACTGTCTAAGGGATAATCATGTTGTATTTATGCAACTGTATTATTAATCCAATAATCCTATTCCTAAACACAAAACATTATAACACTTAAAAGGTTCTTTTAGCAATGATATAAATTGTATTCACTAAATCTCTATATTAAGACATGCGGTAAAAGTCAGCGTGCTCTAGTTTGCAGATTAAGGTTTAAGTTACAAACAAAGTACATCATTTTTATGCGAGCTTTCGTTTGCGGGTTTAGAATTATGGCACTATCAAAGCACATTACCATCGTCTCAAAACACTATTAAATAAGCTTAGGCGAGAAAGTAGAGAAGGTTGATCAGTAATTAATGTTCTGCCAGATTTTTATTTCTCCATTCCTCATAATGGCTTATGTTTTTCAGATTTTCAGCAAAAACCGTCCATACTTCGTCATTAGCAAAGTTATGGCTCCATGCAGATGTGCCTGCCAGATTATATTTGTGAGCCAGAGCGGTTTTTTGGTTAACAGAATGCTCATTCTCTAACCACATTTTATATACGATATTATCTTTTTCAAAAGAAACGGTGTATTGCCCACTTACTTTGTCCCATTCCGGTACTGCTTTGTTTTCTGAAATTAAACGTGATGCCGCTTCTATGGATAAAGCGTTTCCAACCGTGCTTTCTATTTTATTTCCGTTTTTATCAACAGTTTCTCCCCAGAGTCTGGTATACAGAGGAATTCCTAATAACAGCTTTTCACGGGGAACTTCCTTTAGAGTCTTTTTAAGATTTTCTTCTACCCAGACAAGCTGTGCTGTTGAGCCTGCCACTTTACTTCCTGCCCAGGTTTGGTCATAAGTCATAAGGCATACATAGTCCACAGTATCAGCCAGTGCTTTTCTGTCGTAACATTTAGACCAGGTATCACTTCCGTCCGGTATTGTAACATCCACAGATACAACAAGCTTTTGCTCGCGTAAATATGGAGTAAGCTCACGCATAAACTGTGTGAAGGCATCTTTGTCTTTTTTATATATATTCTCAAAATCAATATTAATCCCATCCAGCTGATATAAAGCAGCAAAGGCTAAAATTTGCTTTACGATATACTCACGTTTTAGCCCGTTGTTTAAAATTTCGCTGGTATTATCAATATTGCTAAATTCATTCGCAACAAGCGCCCATACCTGATAACCATTGTTGTGAGCCCATTCCACATATTGAGGATCTGCTCTGTTTATAAGGTCACCTTTATCATTGGCAACCTGGAACCACGTCGGAGACAGCACATCTATTCCGTCTAACTTTTTCCACCCAAGATATTTTTTTGTCGGGTTATACATCTGATCCCATACCAAATTAATTTTTCCTGATGGGAGAACGGGCTTCGTTTTTAGTGACTCCGGTATTTTGCTTAGTTCCAAGGATTTTACTACAACATGTTCTTTTTGGATATATCCTATTATCCCATCAGCTGTCCTGACCTTATACCACTTGTCATACTCTTCATAGATATAAAGCTTTGAGCCCTCCGAATTTAGACTTGTATTAGCAAACTCTTTAATAATAGGGTAACGTATGTGGCTGCCGCGCCTTACAATAGCACTGGCGCTTGTAGGGTATCCGATTCTGTGAATCGTATCTTCCCTGTCGATTATTACAACATTTGTCTGACTTACATGGCGTATATTAATCCTGTAAAACGGAGCTAAAAAGTCAATAGGAATATATAAAGTGTCACCTATTTCGGTAGCAGGAAATTTAAGCTCCAAAGGATTATCGTTAATCATTGCATCAAGATTGTCTGTTTCCATGCGAATGACACGATCTGTTGTTGTTACCGTAACCTTTTTAAGGCTTTCATCCCACCAGATATAAGGGTCAATATGAGCCTTTACTGTTTCAAAAGGAAGCAGGATCTGTCTTTCAACAACTCTCGGAGGATTCTCTTCTAATATTTCATCTCCTTCTATTATCAGAACCGTATCTGCGCTATCGTATGGATTTACGACCTCCTGATTTGGCATGAAAAACTTTTTATATAATAAGGTTCCTCCGGTTGCTAAACCTGATATAAATATAAGTAAAACTAAAAATAATATAATATCCTTTATAATATCCTTTTTCATTTATAACCTCCGTGTACAAGCCACCCATTGAATTTTATGCTCGCCTGCGCTATATTTATGCAAACAAATAAACGCATTGTGCCGGAATTCATATAAAAACCGAGCACACAATAAGGCAATTCTATAAAGATCAGCCTTAGGCCTATGCGGGGGTACTTCGAAATTGGTTTTCCTTGTTTCTATATAAGTTAAACTTGATTTTACTTATGCTGTGACGAGCAATAAAGGATTATGCTAGCATAATCCAGCAATTCTGGTGCGTACCACAGGTGCGTACCCACTGGAACGCACCTAAACCGGAACGCACCCCAGGAGCGACCCCAGATTTAACAGATGGGGTAGGTGTTTTTGCGAAAGCACAGCGGTAGTAGAATATTCAACTTATATATTTGTTTTATCTACATTATACCTTTAATTTCGACAATTGTCCTCAGGAAATTTATATGTGATATGGTTGTAGCGTATGCTTAATAACTGTAAATGAGTTATCTCTTTCTACGTGCATATTCCGATTGTTCTGGGTGCCAATAGCGAAAGAATCAGGTGATTAAGATATGTTCAAAATATTTCTTATGCTGTATGGAAGTTATATTACTTTTAAAAATACAAAAAAAGTGGGTTTAGCCACTTTTTTTCATTCGTCGTTTTCAATAATATCATGCTCAACACCTTGCCCTGCATTTAAAGCTTCAACACCTCTGAGCAAGTGTGCCATGTTGCTATTGGAAAAGAAAGGATCAACGGAAACTTCAAAAGGTATTCTTTTTTCCCGACTCATTTTTCTCGCAAAGATAGTGAATGCAGTAGTCATATTCATTCCTAATTCATGGCAAGTTTGTTCCATATTCCTTTTCAAATCTTCATCCATGCGGATATTAACCAATACTTGTGCCATATTTATCACTACCAATTCAGAATAAAATAAGTATGCCGCATATACGCCATAAATACAACGTCTTTACATTATAATATCTCCGTGTGCAAAGCAGAATATATTACATAAGACTAATCTGTAAACACCTTTCTTGGAATAAATGTTCTAAAATTTTGAAGCATTTTCTCAGAAGGCTCAAAAAATAAAATCGTCTGTTCGTTTTTATACTGCAGAACAACAAAATAAACATCATCGCCGTCAATAAAACCCGAACAATCTATTTTATTTTTAAAACTCTTGTATTGCTGAGTATAATGCTCACTTTTTACCTTTGCTACAATCTCAAAGGATTTACAATTAGCACTAAAAATACGTTTACGCTTTCTTTGTGAAATAATCTTATCGATATCAAGATCACCATTTGTAACAGCGTACTCATATTCAATATTCCTGGAGGTTATAATCAAATATGCTGCATAACCCAATCCGACAACAATAAGCATATTAAAGCCCATTGCTGCTAAAGCTTGGATATTTAACGCTATAAGCATAAGAACCAACGTGCCGAAAATAACTCCTGCTGTCAACAATTGATCCTTAATGTTTTTTCTTCTCTTAACGATTTTCTCCATAAAAATATCCATATATTAAATCCTCCCATTCCTCTTCAATGAATTCTATCATAATATACGTATTATTTGCAACACAGGAGAAATACTTGAATATACAAAATTAGATACCTCAAATTTATATGAATACTGAATAGCTGAAAATAACGGAAGACAAGGATAACCCCAGTTACTGGAACGCTCCGAGTGAGCGACCCGTAATGTTTTGACTCACCGCCTGTTGTGAGAAATAGGGCTCGCTACCAGGCGTTTTTCAACCGGAATGGTTGAAAATACGCGAAGGAGCGGGAAGCATCTGGGCTCGTTTTAATTGTATTTAAAGTATTTTTAATTGTACTTGACAGAACTTAGCTTTTATATTAGTATAATAAAAACAACAAAAATACATAGATAAACTAAAGCAGAGGATAATATTTGCTGTCGTATATAATCTCTTTAACGCAAAAATTAGTTATACAGGAGGAAATACATGAAAATTAGTGATCTTTTTACAAAGAAAAAACAAACAATTTCCTTTGAAATTTTCCCACCAAAGCTTACAACGCCTATTGAAACAATATATGAAAAGCTTGCGGATTTTGCTGCCATGAAACCTGATTTTATGAGCGTTACATATGGTGCAGGCGGCTCCAAAAAAGGGCGCACTGTAGATATAGCCTCCAAAATTAAAAAGGAATATAATATTGAAAGCTTAGCTCATTTTACATGCGTAGGCCATACAATCGAAGAAATAGACCAATCTCTAAATGATATGAGAAAGGAAGGTCTTGAGAACATTTTTGCATTAAGAGGAGACCCACCAGTCGATCAGCCTGATTTTGACTTTTCGAAAAATGTCTTCTCTCACGCATCCGAGCTTATAAAGCATATACGCCAACAGAACAATTTTTGCGTTGCTGCAGCAGCATATCCCGAAGGTCACGCTGATTCCTGCAGAATAAAATTTGATATGCATTATCTAAAAATGAAGGTTGAGCAGGGAGTTGACTTTTTAATAACCCAACTGTTTTTTGACAACAGGGTTTTTTATGATTTTTTAGACAAATGTGCTGCACAGCACATTACATGCCCTATTCTTCCGGGAATTATGCCTATTTTTAGAGCGGAGCAAATAAAAAGAATCGCTTTAATGTGTGGGGCTTCAATGCCTGCAAAACTGGTTCTTTTACTGGATCAGTACGGCGATACACCGGATATGGAGAAAGCCGGAATTGAATATGCTTCCGAGCAAATAAGAGATCTCCTTGACAGCGGTGTAGACGGAGTGCATATAAACACAATGAACCGAGTCGACGCAACCCGTGAAATTCTAAAAAATATTGGGTACTAAAACATTCACAATTCATTAAACAGGGGTGTTCAGGTGAAACACCCCTGTTTTTAGTAATATAAATCGTAAAAGAAGTTTATTATTTTGGGCGATATTTACAAATCATTTAAAAACGCTTCCTCTAAAGTGGCATCTGAGCTTTTACTGACAATAGCATCAATAAGCTGTTTTTCTGATATTTCCTTTAACAAAACAAGATTCTCATCCGCAATATGTATTATATGAAATTGGTCATAATCAAGAAGCAATATTGCCTCTCCAAGTCTAACATCTTTCAGCATCAACACATGACGGATGCGATATGCCCTTTTTTTTATAATTCTTTCTTTCCTGCGTATTAAAGCATTTAAATTCAAACGGTTCACCGACCTTTTTATAGATTTTGTTTCCGGTAGAAAAATCACAGCCAAAAATAGGCTTGGGTTCCTATAAGCAAAAATAAGAACTAATCCTGTTACCAATAAAAAAATTCTTATTACCCTCCCAATCTGTATTAGTATGGAATATGTACGCTTTGAGCCTACATATTTATAAAGAAAAATAAGTAATATATTTCCCCCATCCATAGGATATAGCGGGATTAGGTTAAAAGCCCCAATAAAAAGATTAGCCCTGGCTAAATCCCTTAACACCTTAATATCTACGGGAATAAGCATTAAAATAACAGCCACCGAAATATTTCCCAATGGGCCTGCCGCACATATTAAGCATTGTGCGCGCTTTCCCAGTTGGGAATTATTCCATGTTCCGCGAAAACCTGCAGGCGTTAAAGAAACTCGTATCCCGCGCTTATAAAGCAAATGCCCAGTAATAAGATGGAAAGCTTCATGAATTAACAGTGAAATCAGAAAGCTAAGCCATCTGACCATTATTCCCCACCTTGCAAATACTGGGAGCATTCCTCATATGTATTTGCAATAGATTCATAGATGACGTCAGGCGTAATATTTTTCTCGACAACCTGAAGCCTTATTTGTGAAACAATATCAACAGCCGATTCATCCGTCTGACCTTGCAGCCATGAAATAAAAAATATAATTGCTATGCAAGCAAATGACTGGATAATTATTTTTTTTGCAAGCACGGACTGCCAATTGTTGTTTTTAGTTTTTCCCGCCGGTTTGGTGTAAGCAGAATAATGGGGACTGCGCTTTTTGTAACGGTTTGTTCTTATCACATGATTCATATAAACCAGCTCCACAGCTTATCTCCTAAGATAATTATATGGGCTTTTTCAAGTAATATGATGATTTGGTTTATCTGCAGAAAATCATGCTGCCGTATAGATATTATGACTGCTTTCTAGAAAGTCTTGAAACAACTCTTCGCTGTGTATTTAGCGCATGAAGGTGCATTAAGCTGCAACCTGGTGAAATCACAAAATGGTTATCCAGCATTCTTTCGAAGGTTCATGAAATTTAAAGTGTTTCATCGAAAAGTCACTATCATAAAGAAAAGCTCTGAATCATAAGAAAATTCAGAGCTTTAAAACAGACTTTAATATATTCATGTCCCAAAATGCCGTTTCCCTATATTTTGACACCTAGCCAAATGCCAGGTGGGTACCCTGCTCTACCATTCACACTTCCTCCGCCGTTGCATACAGCTCTCGCCGATGTCGGAATTAGCTTGAGGCCTGTGCTACAGGTAAAAACAATCGGATCCCGTAAGTCTACTGTAGGTTCAAAATAATAGGTTAATACGAACATCTCAGGAGCATGAACCATTTTATGAGTCTATTATAACACTATAAATTCCGTTTAACAACTTATTTCGCATTAATATTTGCTTGTAATAGTTGGCATATAGGGTTACAATACATATTAATGATTTCCCTACATGAACTTTTTCAGCTGAACAGATATGCATAATTGTATTGGGAAACACGTATTTATGCTTTTTAAAGAATCATATGCATTTAGTAACTTACTGAAGCAAAACATAATTAAAAAACAAGAATATTTATGTTTCGCACTTGTGAGTTCCTATATTGGGGTGTGGGCGTAGCCCACTTTAGAAAAAATCATGACAGATTTTTATGCAAAAAGTTCAAATATATAATAGCAAAGAGGTGTTTTATATGTCCGATCAGGTAAGGATGATTGCCCAAAGAATGCGAGAGCTTCGAGAGATTTCAGGCTACTCAGTGGAAGAAGTTGCTTCAATACTGAAAATATCTGTAGATGAATATATGGGGTATGAAAGCGGCGAGCATGATATTCCGATAGGTTTTCTTAATGAGTTTGCCGACAAGTTTAATGTTGATCTTACAGAGCTTCTTACAGGTAATTCACCTAAGCTGCACCGTTATGCTCTTGTTAGAAACGGTAAAGGTATAAGCGTTGAAAGACGTGCTCCTTATCAGTATCATAGCCTGGCTTATAATTTTATTAACAAAAAGGCTGATCCATTCCTTGTAACTGTGCTTCCGGGAAACAATTCCCCGGTATCAATGAACAGTCATCCGGGACAGGAGTTTAATTATGTTCTTGAAGGAAGCCTAATGATAGTAATTGAAGGTAAAGAGCTTATTTTAAATAAGGGAGATTCATTATACTTTGATGCGACACTGCCACATGGCATGAAAGCCTTGGATAAAGAAAAAGCGCAGTTTCTGGCAATAATATTTTAAGGAGACTTTGGATTTATGTTGGAACAATTTTTGAAAAAAACTGAATTTACATCCTACGATGATTTTGTTAACAATTATTCCGTGGATGTGCCTGAAAATTTTAACTTTGCCTTTGATGTGGCAGACAAATATGCTGAAACAGATCCAGATAAAAAAGCTTTAGTCTGGTGCGATGATGATGAAGAGGCCATTTTCACCTTTTCAGATATAAAACTGTACAGCAATAAAACAGCGAACTATTTTAAATCTCTCGGAATTAGAAAAGGTGATTGTGTAATGCTCATACTGAAGAGACGGTATGAATTCTGGTTTTGCCTTTTGGCGTTACACAAGCTTGGTGCTGTAGGCATTCCGGCCACCCACCTTTTAACTAAAAAAGATATCGTATATAGAAATAATGCCGCCGATATAAAAGTGGTTATTACTGTTGACGACGACATTGTCCAAAACAGCGTGGATGAAGCAGCGCTGGAATCCCCAACGCTGAAAACAAAAATCACATTGAATGGAAAACGTGACGGTTGGCATACCTATCATGACGAATATACCGGCTTTTCAGAAGAATTTATCCGTCCTACCGGCGATGATGATGTGACAATTAAAGATAAAATGTTGATATACTTCACTTCCGGAACCACCGGTATGCCAAAAATGGTACTTCATAATTTCGCCTATCCATTAGGACATATTATAACCGCGAAATATTGGCAGAATGTGCAAAATAACGGGCTTCACTTTACCGTAGCCGACACCGGATGGGCAAAAGCCGTATGGGGTAAGCTATATGGTCAGTGGATTTGTGGTAGTGCTGTTTTTGCATATGACTATAATCACAAATTTCAGCCTGCAGATCTACTGCATAAGATAGAAAAATACAAGATAACCACATTCTGTGCGCCGCCTACAATCTATAGGTTTTTTATAAAGGCAGATTTAAAAGCTTTTGACTTAAGCAGTCTTAAATATTGTGTTGTTGCCGGAGAGCCTTTGAATCCCGAAGTGTATAAGCAATTTTATGACGCTACCGGTCTTATGTTAATGGAAGGCTTTGGACAAACCGAAATGACGGTTGCAATTGCAACTTTACCTTGGATGAAGCCAAAGCCCGGATCAATGGGCAGACCTGTGGCAAGCTATGATATTGTACTGCTTGATGCTGACGGAAACATTTGCGACACCGGTGAAGAAGGTCAGATCGTAATAAGAACCGACAAAACCAAGCCAATTGGTCTTTTTGACGGGTACTACCGCGATGAGCGTCTTACTAAATCAGTATGGCACGATGATGTTTACTACACAGGAGACATGGCATGGCAGGACGAGGATGGATATTTATGGTTTGTAGGACGAGCGGACGATGTTATAAAAAGCTCCGGCTACAGGATTGGTCCATTTGAGGTTGAAAGTGCTCTCTTGGAGCATCCTGCAGTTTTGGAATGCGCCATCACAGCAGTCCCCGATGAAATAAGGGGGCAAATTGTAAAGGCTACAGTTGTTCTTTCAAAAGGATATACTGCTTCGGATGAATTAGTTACAACATTGCAGGATTATGTTAAGAAAGTAACCGCTCCTTATAAATACCCAAGGGTTATTGAGTTTGTTTCTGAATTACCGAAAACCATTAGCGGTAAAATAAGGAGAGTTGAAATCCGTGATAAGGACAAAAATTAGTCACATGCTATAATAACCTCGGCGCCGAGGTTATTATATGCCTCCGGCGGAATTGATGCGCCGCCGATATTTTCGCCTGTCGGCGAAAACGGCGATGCGCAATTATATCATGCAATTTCTCCGAAATTCATGATATACTATTTGCACTCTATTTCCTATATGCATAGAGAGTTTTGCAACAGTACAGTTCGACCAGATTTTCAAACAAAAAACTAAAAGATACTTTCTTCTTATGAGCTTAAGGGTTTGAGTAGAAAAAATCTTTTTGATTTTTGTTACATAAGTTGAACATTTTTCTAATGATGTGACTTCGCAAAAACACCTACCCCATTTGTTAAATCCGGGGTCTCTCATGGGGGTGTGTACCTGAATTGCTGGATTATGCGAGCATAATCCTTTATTGTTCGCCACAGCATAAGTAAAATTAAGTTCAACTTATATAGAACGCTACTTTGTGGCTTTTTTGGTGATAACCAAATTATAGTCAAACATAAAATTTAAGAAATTTATTAGTCGTTTTTTGATAAGAAGTAAGCTAACTTTCAGCGATAGATTCATATTATTTTTCCAGCTTTTTTATAGCTTCCTCTAAATTAATCGCACCTGTGTAAATGGCCTTTCCGGTGATGGCACCGGATGCTCCAATATCTCTCAAATTACATAGATCATCTATAGAACCCACACCACCGGACGCAATTACGTCCATGGATACGCTTTTTATCATCTCTTCCATTGCATTCAGGTTTGGTCCTTTAAGCATTCCATCAGTTGCTATGTCGGTATATATTATAACCTTGCAACCAAGCTGTTCCATCCTTTTGGCAAACTCAACGGCTGTGAAATCGCTTACCTTTTTCCAGCCCTCAATAGCAACTTTACCATCCTTTGCATCAATACCTATAGCAACCTTTCCCGGATATTTTAAAATAGCATCTTTTACGAGAGTAGGATCTTTCACAGCGGAAGTTCCTAAAATAACTCTTTCAACGCCTGAAGAAAGTGCTTGTGAAATGTCTTCCATCGTGCGTATGCCGCCTCCCATTTGCACAGGAACATTTATTTTCTTTGCGATTTCATATATAATCTGCCTGTTGCTTGATATCCCATCTTTAGCGCCGTCCAGATCAACCGTGTGAAGCCATTGAGCTCCAAGGGATACCCATTTTTCAGCCATCAGAACAGGATCATCTCCATAAACTGTTTCACTGTCAAAGCGTCCCTGTAAAAGCCTTACGCAATGCCCGCCCATTATATCTATTGCTGGGTATATTATCATTTTTAAATACCACCTTAGCGAATTTTGTTATAGCAAACCTTTTGTCGACGGCACTCCTATGATTTTTTCATCTCTTATGACTGCCTGCCTCAATGCTCTGCCAAAAGCTTTGAAAACTGCCTCGGCCATATGGTGGTTGTTTGTGCCGTGCAAAACCTCAATGTGCAGTGTTATCCCGGCATTATTAGAAACAGCTCTGAAAAACTCCTCTACCATTTCAACCGCCATGTTGCCCAGTTCCTGTCTTGTAAATGGAATATCATAGTAAAGAAATGGTCTGGAGGATAAGTCTATAACCACTCTGGCAAGGGTTTCATCCATGGGAACATAGGCAGACCCATATCGTGAGATTGAAGCTTTATCACCTAATGCCTTTGAAATAGCCTGTCCCAGCACAATTCCAACATCCTCAACCGAATGGTGAGAATCCGTTTCAAGGTCTCCCTTACAACTAATATTCAAATCTATCAATCCATGCTTTGAAAACAAAGTGAGCATGTGATCGAAAAAACCGATTCCAGTATCAACTTCTGATTTCCCCATACCGTCCAGATTCAATTTTATGCAGATATCTGTTTCATATGTTTTTCTTGATATCTCGGTTGTTCTGTACATACCTCTTCCCCCATCCTTTATGTAATACTAGTCCGCATTTAAAAACATTCTATAATCCAGTCGCGTGCAGTGATGCTTTTGATTACATCGTGAGATAAGGAACTCATAACCTCGCGCAATGAATTTTATTGCGGATTAGTATAAGTCTTTCGCTTTGAAAAACGAAAGAAAATGCTTGATCTGTTTTTTGCAAAGCAAAATAACTTATTTTAATTTATGTACTTTCTTGGCAAGCTATATTTTCAACACACCCAGGTTACATGGGCGAGCAGCAAACGAAGTTTGCGACCAGCCATTTCAACAAGATGTCCGCATCTTAAGTCTCGTTATAACTATCCTTTTACGTGATTTACAAGCGACAAAATTATATCATGATTTCGAAGAAACGCATGATATAATTGCACATCGCCGTTTTGCTGGCAGGCAAAAATTTCGGCGGTGCATCAAATCCGCCGGAGGCGTATAATAACCTCGTTTACGGGGTTATTATACCACCAAACCTTTAAGCTTTTCAATCAGTATACCCATTTCTTCGTCAGTTCCTATTGTGATTCTTAGCCAGTTTTCAATGTTTGGTTTTGGGAAATGCCGGGCTAGGATTCCCTCCTGTCTTAATCGCAAAAATAGTTCCCTGCCTGAAAAACGTTCATGAGATACAAAAAGAAAATTAGTTTTTGACGAAAGCACTTTATAACCAAGCTCCACTAACTTATCAAATGTATAATCCCGTGTTTTAATTATCTTCGCACAGGTTTCCTTAAAATGCTGCTCATCTTCAATTGCAGCAACCGCAGCTTTTTGCGCTATCCTGTCAAGTGGGTATGAGTTAAATGAATTTTTTATTTTTTCAAGACCTTCAATAAGCTCGGCATTACCGATAGCAAATCCGACTCTTAACCCTGCCAGCTGACGCGATTTAGAAAATGTTTGAACAACCAACAGATTATCATATTTATTTATAAACTGTACCATTGATTGATCACTAAAATCAACATAAGCCTCATCTACAATTACCAGAGTGTTTGAAAAGCTCTTAACAAATGCTTCAATTTCGCTGGTTCCAAGAGCTATGCCTGTGGGTGCATT
>DAIPML010000064.1:0-13902 GCA_036768735.1 Clostridiales bacterium
GATGCATTTGGCACAGAATCTGTGTAAATATTTCATACGCAGATTTTCGGTAATAATATTGGTAGTGAATAATAATAATTTTTAAGTAAACATAATATTCTTTATTTTAACAAACGTTATAAGAATATATCGATATTATACATAGAATGACATAATAAGTCAATCAAATTAGTTCTACAAATTTCGACAAAATTTGCAGATGTAGTTACTTGATGATATGTAATAATTAGATAAGTGCTTTAAAGCCCGCAAAGCTCGCTAATCACAAGGAGTCTGGGGCTTTTTTCTCTTTTAGGCTGTCAAACGGAGGATTATAATTAATAAATATAACCATGTCAATATTTGGGTAATATATATAAACAATACTGTATATGCATATGCCACAATTCATACAAATTTCTATATTGTTTTATGCAGTTATGTATACTATATTTAGATTATTTAAAAAATCTATAAGTGGGGGTTCCTTGTTCCTTGTTCCTTCTTCGGTGGGGGTAGAGTTCCCCATGTTGCAATTAGTTCACATGTATATGTTTTGTTTTTCATATGTTTAGCATATATTTGTTACTGGACAGTCTATCCTTCAGGGAATCGGTAGTTTTTCATCATGATCCGCTTCAGGTGGCATGTATAACGATGAAAATTTAAAGTCGAATATTCAACTCTCTAAAATAACTAATTGCTCTGCAAATAAAAGTGGTTGGAAAGGGTGCGGAACCACTCGAACCCTTTTGTTATATATTTAGTATATGTTGAATCATGCTATCAGAATTCAGCATGGTTGACTGTGCGTGGGAATGGTATAACATCACGGATATTCTGCATACCGGTTATATACATAACAGCTCTCTCAAAACCAAGTCCAAAACCTGCATGCTTGGTACCACCATATTTCCTGAGCTCTGTATACCACCAGTAATCATCCATATTTAGACCCATTTCTTGTATTCTTCTTTCCAAAACGTCACTGCGTTCTTCCCTCTGACTACCGCCGATTATTTCACCAATGCCCGGTACAAGCAGATCCATTGCTGCAACTGTTTTTTCATCATCATTGAGACGCATATAAAAGGCTTTCAGATCCTTAGGATAATCTGTGACAAATACAGGGCTGTTAAAATACTTTTCAGACAAGTATCTTTCATGCTCAGTTTGCAAATCACAACCCCAGTACACAGGGTATTGGAATTCAATTGCAACCTTTTCAAGAATCTTTATTGCTTCTGTGTATGTTACATGTTCAAAACGCGAATTTATAACATGATTAAGCCTATCAATCAATCCCTTATCCACAAACTGATTGAAAAAATTCATATCCGCTTCTGCTTTTTCCATAACATCAGAAATAATGTACTTCAGCATATCCTCTGCCAGCTTCATGTCATCGTTGATGTCTGCAAAAGCAATTTCTGGCTCAATCATCCAAAACTCCGCTGCATGGCGCGCAGTATTGCTGTTTTCTGCTCTAAATGTCGGTCCAAAGGTGTACACTTTACCGAAAGCCATACAATATGTTTCAACAGCCAATTGCCCGCTAACAGTAAGATTTGTTTCCTTACCGAAAAAATCCTTCGAAAAATCTATTGCTCCCTTGCTGTCCTTTGGGAGATTTCCAAGATCAAGTGTTGTTACACGGAACATCTCCCCTGCTCCCTCGCAATCACTTCCTGTGATAATTGGGGTATGAACATAAACAAAACCTTTATCCTGAAAGAATTTATGAATAGCATGAGCCAATAATGAACGCACTCTGAAAACTGCGGAAAATGTGTTTGTTCTGGGTCTTAAATGAGCAATTGTCCTTAGATATTCAAGTGTATGCCTTTTTTTCTGCAAAGGATACTCAGGAGTGGAAGTTCCCTCAACAATAACGGAAACTGCCTTTATTTCGAAAGGCTGCTTAGCCTCAGGTGTTTCGATCAATACACCCTTTATGTTTAGGCTGCTTCCAACGTTAAGCTTTGATATTTCATCGAAGTTTGGAAGTGTGCTTTCAAACACAATCTGTATATTCTGAAAACATGAGCCATCATTTAGTTCTATAAACCCAAAAGTCTTGGATACCCGAATTGTTCGAACCCATCCGCAAACAACCAGTTCTTTATTTGCATAATCGAATGTGCTCTTATATATGTGTCTGATCTCAACTCTTTCCATTAATCTATCTCCTTCTAAAGTCGTCATATTTTTGTTATACCAATAGCTTGTGCATCAAATCGTGTATATATATGTAGAATTTCGGTTAGCCACTCCAATGCTCTTTTTAATCATATATTCGCAGCCTCTGGAAGATACATTCCCTTAGCCATCAGTTGTAGCATTTGTCATAAGATGTGTCACCTATTAAAATATAATAGCGCTATAACAAACCATGTTCTATACAACCGGGTGCATAAGCTCATACCACAAAATCAGTAATAATATATAAAACGCAAGGATATTTTTATTTGACAATTTCTTTCAACGCTTTTGCGTCTTCTAAAAATTGCTTCGGCTCATTATCTAATACAAACTCTATCATGCAGTAGCGATCACCTTCAATTTTCTTAATTGTTTTAATAAACTCTTTCCATTCATTTATACCATCAGCTAAGGGTTTTCTCACTCTATCTTCATAATAGTAAGTGTGGATGTTGTTTAGCCATGGTGATATTTTATCGATGCTTTTAATGCACTCTTCCTTAGTTAATTCAAAAGGTCTTTGCCAATAGGAATATATGTTGCTGTGGTCAACCTCATTTAATAGCTTGAAGGTTGATTCACTTGTATCCGTCAGTGTGTTTGGATGGTACTCATAAGCAATTTTAATACCCTCTTTCTTAGACATATCAGCAATTCTTCTTGATTCTGATATTGCCATATCCCAATATGCCTCGTCAGCATTTGCGGATGCCATTCTTCCTGCCCATATTCTTATAACAGGAGCTTCAAGGGCAATCGCTGATTCTAACACCTTTTCAAACGGTAGATTTTTATCTTTTTCACACCCTAAGGCATAGTATGAACCGTATGAAGCAACGCATAGACCTGCATCTTTCGTTTTTTCTGCGATATCTCTTGCCTTTACAATATCACCATGCGGAACATGGATATCTCCTCCCCATTCGATCCCATCAAGCCCTGCTTTAGCAACGAGCTCTATAACCTCTTCAGGAGAAAGCTTTCGAAATGTTACTGAAACCAATCCTGTTTTAATCATATTATCCCTCGATTCTTTTCTATTCAGTTTCATCATCTATATAAGTTGAACTAAATTTTCCTTATGCTGTGACGAGTAATAAAGGATTAAGCTCGCATAATCCAGCAATTCAGGTGCGTACCTAAACCGGAACGCACCCCCAAGAGCGACCCCAGATTTAACAGATGGGGTAGGTGTTTTTGCGAAGTCACAGTCTTAGGAAAATGCTCAACTTATCTGGCATTAATCATTATATCAATATGTGTAAAGCTAAGCAACAAAGCAACCCATAATTTCACTGTCGCACAAAAATTACCGACTACCGTTTGAAATCGTTGATAACAAAAGAAAATGCCAGATCGCTTCATTTGAAGTTGACCTGGCATTATTTCTACCTTATTTAAGAAAAACTAACGATTTGGCTCCTTTTAGAACCGCTAATATGATATTTCTCATATTTCCCAATGTTCCTCACGGTTTCTCATGGTTTTACCTACTTATTCGCAGCATTCCTCGGGATAGTTTTCTCTGGGTTCGTAGTGGGTATGCAACAGCTCATGAGCTTTATGACTTCCCGGTTTTTCAAAGTACTCCTCATATAGCTTCATCATGTTTTCGTTCTTGTGAGACTTACGGAAAGTGATTGATTCGTCTTCAGCGTAAATTGCCTTTGCTCTTTCGGCCTTCAAATCAATTTCATTTGTTATGCTTGAAGGTTGAATCGGTTGACCTCCTCCGGTTACACAACCACCGGGGCATGCCATAACCTCTATAAAGTGATAATCTGCCTCACCGGCACGAATCTGATCCATGAGCTTTCTTGCGTTTCCAAGACCATGGGCTACTGCAGCACGGATTGTTAATCCTGGCACTTCAACCTCAGCCACCTTGACTCCTTCAATACCACGGACTGCTTTGTATTCTATATTTTCATTATCTTTACCAGTTAGGATGTCGACAACTGTTCTTAATGCAGCTTCCATAACTCCGCCTGTTGCGCCGAAAATGACTGCAGCACCGGAAGCGTTACCCATTGGGTCATCAAACTGCTCGTCAGCAAGATTTACAAAATCGATACCTGCTTCTTTAATCATACGGGCTGCTTCTCTTGTGGTAATGGAAACATCAACATCAGGATAGCCTGTTGAAGCAAGCTCTGGACGTTGAACCTCAAATTTCTTTGCTGTACATGGCATAACGGATACAACAAACAGCTTCGCCGGATCAATACCCATTTTTTTAGCATAATATGATTTCAGCACTGCTCCAAACATATTCTGCGGTGATTTACAGGATGAAAGATTATCCAATAAATCCGGGTAGTTATGCTCGCAGAACTTAATCCAGCCGGGGCTGCAGGAGGTAATAAGCGGTAACTTCCCACCGTTTTTAATCCTTTCTATAAGCTCTGTTCCTTCTTCCATTATTGTCAGGTCGGCAGCTGTGTCGGTATCAAAAACCTTGTCAAAACCAAGCTTCTTTAATGCTGATACCATTTTTCCTGTGCAACGGGTTCCAATCGGAAGTCCAAATTCCTCGCCAATAGCAACACGAACAGCCGGTGCGGTTTGCACAACCACATGCAGATCAGGGTTTGCAATAGCATCCCAGACTATCTCCGTATTATCCTTTTCACGCAATGCTCCCACAGGACATGCAACAATGCACTGTCCGCAATTTACGCAGGGTGTGTCTTTCAAAGCCATTTCGAAAGGAGATGAAACAATGGTGTTAAACCCTCTTTCATTGGTTTCAATTGCCGAAACAGTCTGTACATTCTTACATACACTAACACATCTGCGGCATAGAATACATTTATTAGGATCTCTTACAATCGAGGTTGACAAATCGTCAACTTCATAATGATTTGTTATGCCTTCAAAATGAGTGTCATTAACATTCAAGTCCTTTGCAAGCTTCTGCAGTTCGCAGTTTTCACTTCTAACGCATGAAAGACACTTCTTTTCATGGTTTGACAATATCAGCTCCAGAGTTACTCTTCTTGCTTCACGTACTTCCGGAGAATTTGTAATAACCTTCAAGCCTTCCGAAACGGGGTAAACGCATGATGCTTGAAGGCTTCTGGCACCCACATCAACAACACACATACGGCACGCGCCGATTTCATTAATATCCTTTAAAAAGCAAAGAGTAGGTATTTTGACCCCTGCCTCTTTGGCAGCATCCAGTATAGTTGAACCCGCAGGCACTTTAACTTCATTGCCATCTATTGTTAAGGTTACCATTTCACTCATTACTCTCACTCCTTTCTTTTATGCTTTCTTGCTTATAGCGCCAAATTTACATGTCTCCATACACGCACCGCACTTTATGCATTTGCTCTGATCAATATGATATGGTTTTTTCAATTCACCGGAAATTGCATTAACAGGGCATTTTTTCGAACATAGACTGCAGCCCTTACACTTATCCTCATCGATCACATAGCGCAACAGAGATTTACAAACACCTGCGGGACATCTTTTTTCATAAATATGAGCTTCATACTCATCGCGGAAATATCTTAATGTGCTTAAGATCGGGTTTGGAGCAGTTTGCCCTAACCCACACAGAGCTGAAGCCTTTATATTTTTTGCAAGAAGCTCAAGCTTCTCAATGTCGCCTTTCTCGCCTTTTCCCTCGGTTATTCTTTCGAGAATTTCATACATTCTCTTTGTACCTATGCGGCACGGAGGACATTTTCCGCAGGATTCATCCACAGTAAACTCTAAAAAGAATTTAGCTATATCAACCATGCAGTTATCCTCATCCATAACGATAAGCCCACCAGAGCCCATCATTGAACCTAATGCAATCAGGTTATCATAATCTATAGGCGTATCAATCGCACTGGCAGGAATACATCCACCGGACGGTCCGCCTGTTTGTGCGGCTTTAAATTTCTTGCCGTTGGGAATACCGCCGCCTATATCGTATATAACTTCCCGAAGTGTAGTACCCATCGGTATCTCAACAAGACCGGTGTTATTTATTTTACCGCCTACAGCAAATACCTTTGTACCCTTGCTCTTTTCAGTTCCAATACTGGAGAACCATTCAGACCCATTAAGCAGGATTGGAGGAATATTTGCATAAGTTTCAACATTATTTAATATTGTTGGCTTTTGCCACAAACCTTTATTCGCCGGGAATGGTGGACGTGGTCTTGGCTCACCACGCTTACCTTCAACAGAGGTCATCAGGGCTGTTTCTTCTCCACATACAAAAGCACCTGCTCCTAATCGGATTTCTATATCAAATGAAAAATCTGTTCCAAAAATATTTTTCCCTAGGAGACCATAATCCTTAGCCTGCTGGAGAGCAATTTTTAATCTTGTAACAGCTATTGGGTATTCGGCGCGTACATAAATATATCCTTGATCAGCACCAATAGCATAGCCGGCAATAGCCATAGCTTCCAGAAGAGAATGAGGATCACCTTCAAGGATACTTCTGTCCATGAAAGCTCCGGGGTCACCTTCGTCAGCATTACAGCAAACATATTTCTGGTCGGCTTGTGGCTTTGATGCAAATTCCCATTTTAAGCCAGTAGGGAAACCGCCGCCACCTCTTCCACGAAGACCGGATTTTTTGATTGTATCAATTATCTGTGTAGGTGTCATCTCGGTAACAGCCTTCCCCAAAGCACGGTAACCGTCTCTTGCGATATATTCATCAATGTTTTCGGGATTTATAACACCGCAATTTCTAAGAGCAATTCTGTGTTGTCTCTTAAAGAAACCAATATCTTCGAGTGCTTTGGATACATCCTCTGCCTCTTTATCACCTAACAGAAGCTTTTTTACTATTCTACCCTTAACAAGGTGCTCTTCAACAATTTCCTTGACATCTTCCGGAGTAACTCTGGAATATGTTGCACCCTCAGGGTAAACAACAACTATGGGTCCTTTCTCGCAGAGACCAAAGCATCCGGTTTTTACAACCTTTACTTCATTTTCAATATTATTGTCAGCAAACAGCTTTTCAAACTGCTTCATTATTTCATTGCTTTGTGATGCCGTACATCCTGTACCGCCGCAAACCAGTACATGTGATCTGTAAAACATTTTTAACCCTCCAATCCATTTTATCTTCCCGTGACCTGTTCAATACGTTTTTGGGGTTTATGGGTCACAACATAATAAAGTGTATTTGCAATGTCTATATAATGACCTAATTTTAATAATGAACTTTAAACGTTACAAAACACATTCTAATTACTTTTCGGTTTCGCCTATAGTGTATTCAATAACAGGTTTGCCGTTAATAAGGTGATCAACAACTATTCTTTTTGCTTTTTCGGCATCAAGATTCACATATGTTGTCTTTTCACCCTTTGCATTTATAACATCTGCCATAGGTTCGAGCCTGCATGCACCAACACACCCGGTCATTAATACATTAACGTTTTTTATATTTCTTTTGTTTAATTCCTCAACAAATGCATTCATCACAGGTCTTGCACCGGCTGCTATCCCACAGGTAGCCATCCCAACAACAACCCTTATCTTATCTGCATTATCACGAAGGTTTATATCCTTTAACGCTTTTTCTCTTATAGCTTCTAATTCAGCCAGAGATTTCATCTAGAACACCTCCAAAAATTTCTTTTAGCCCCCCGCTGATGTTTTCACCTATCCAATTAATAACCTCGGTATTTTGGATTGGAACACCATTCAGGTAGTTTTTAACATCTAATGTTTTAAGCTCGTACTCTTTTTTTCCGTTTATAAACTTTAGTTCAAAGTCAACAGATGTGTTTGAGAGTATTAAAGCTTTCATTGTCTCATCTATGTCTCCAACGGGAATTCTGTCTATACTATCTGTAACAAAGTTAGCTTCTACATCAGTGCCGACATTCGGTTCAGATTTAATACTGAAGCTTCCACCTGTGATTTCCGCAGAATTCTTTAGCAGTGGAATCCCCATACCAACTTTTCGGGTAGTCCTTGAAGTAGTGAATGGGTTTATAACTTTGTCCAACAGCTCTTTTTCCATACCTTTGCCGTTATCGGATATTTTGAAGCTCAGCAATTCTTTTTTATACTCTAAGGATATTCTAATAAGGTTAGCACCTGCTGACAGAGAATTCCCCGCTATATCCATCAAGTGCAGGGATAAATCTCTCATTCTTTGTCACGATATTTTTTTAATATCGCTGGAATATCATCTTGAACCAGCCTTCCATAAACCTCTCCGTTAATCATCATAACCGGAGCAAGACCGCAAGCACCTATGCAACGGCATGATTCCAGGGAAAACATACCATCCTCGGTTGTTCCGTCCTTTTCAAGACCCAACTCTTGCTTAAGTTTGTCATATATTTGACCTGAACCCTTAACATAGCAAGCTGTTCCAAGGCATAGCTGAATATTGTATTTTCCCTTTGGATTGAGAGAAAACTGGGTGTAGAATGTAACAATACCGTATATTTCTGCAAGAGATACGCCTAATCCTTCGGCAACAACTTTCTGAACCTGTATAGGAAGATATCCATATATCTCCTGTGCCTCATGTAGAACAGGAATAACAGCACCCTTTGTGTCCTTATACTTTTCAATTACCTTTTGAAGCTCTTGTGCTTTCGGTTCAGCAACACAAGTACTTCCGCAGTTGCAACTCATAGAATAACCTCCAGTCCTATTTAACATAAATAGTTTGTTATAATATTAACAATGCACTTTGTTAATATTATAACAAATATTTGTCTATAAATCAACACATATATTAAATATTTTTCACAGACTACAACCCTTGTTCTATAAGGGTTTGAGCAGTTTATTCTTGATGGTATTTTGTATACAATATTTTTTATGTTTTAAAATAACTGAAAATATTGCTTAGACCCGTTTTTTGCATAGCAAAATAACATGGGGGCATTTGAGCCTCGTTATATGATAATACACGAAAAACATCCGCATCCTGCCAATGGTTATAAAGCAGAATGCGGACGTATATCATGTATTTCATGCATGTAATATATTTTTTCGAATTACGCAGTAAAATCGTATATTATTTTTTCTCTTTCAAAGCATCTGCGAGTTTTGGATATGATACACGAAGACCATTGTTTCTTTCATCCGTCAATTGTTTTTGACGCAATGTCATTCCCGTGTATTCGCCATTCTTAAACGCATAGAAGCTAACTCCATCCGGTGTAGGCACCAGTTCAACAACTGTCTTTTCACCTGTATGCGTTGTATATTCAATGACTACTTCAGGGTTTACCAGCTGGGGCTGAACATCCAAAACAATTTTATCAACCATAAGTCCTATGGCTCCTTGATAATATTTCTTAAACAAGGATATATAATCTTCATCTTCATCCTTTGACTCATACAAAATGGTTCCGTTAAACTCATAAGTGCTTTTTTCATCATCCTCGGGATCAACATTGATCTTTGCAATGTCAGTTCTGCCGTCAATTGTCACTCGCATCTCGCTGATATCTTTAATGTTTGCCAGGTGAACAAAAGAAGTCACCATCTCTTCTATTGGTTTATCCAAAAATACAAAGCTACTAGAGGGTAAAGTGAATACAAGGTTCCCATCATTAAGAACAGCATAAAAATTACCGCTTTCCTGTTCTTTACTTCCCAGACAAAGCTTATATTCTTTTTCACCAAGCTTATATTCGAAAATATAAGCCGGATCCTTTAGACCATACTTACTTAGGTCATTAGCATTCTCTTCCACATATTTTACTAACTGAATCTGAGCTAATGAATCAGCAATCACTGAAATATTTGAATAACTGGCCTCCGACTTTATGGGGTAGTTTAGCCACCAGGATGTTGCTTCTTCAGCATAGGCGTCAAAAACAAGAGCGCCTTTCCTTGAAAATTTTATTGCGGTAAAATCATCAACGACATATTCTTTATCATATAGATCTGTTACCAGAAGCTCAAGCTTTGTTCGCAGAAACCTTACTGCTTCATATTCTCCGATAGTGTATACTGCAGTATCATTTGCCGACTTAGCGTAATATGCCCCACCTGTTGGAGTTTTTGCTCCTACATGAAGAATATATTTAGTACCATCCTTCATAGAGAAGGTAAGCTTTGTAGGCTTATCAAGACCAAATTCTGCTAAATTAGATGGGTTTTCTTCAATAAGCTTCTCAGCCTTAAGGGTATTTGCATTCCATGCTATTGTATCGATAGAGCTTGAATTAACATTCATGCCCTCAGGTTGAACAGCTTGCCAAACACTCCTCTCCGCCGTTTCTTTTACTACTTTACCATTTACATCGGTTGTTTCCTCTTCAACCTGTACGGTAACATAACGGAACTGCATAACCTCATTTTCTTTCTCAATAAGGATCTCGCTAAGCTCGGATTTATCAAAATTAAATATTTGAGGTCTTTCGACTCGACTGGTATTATCCGTATCATTATTTTCAGGCTCGGGCAAATTCGTAATTATGAAATATGCACCGATGAGAGCGACAAGTACAATAGCCGGTATAAGCAGTTTTTTGAAATTCCTCATAGGTGCCGCCTCCTTAACCAGACAAACACACCCATTCCAATTATAGCTAAAGGAATTACTATTATTAACCCTATAAACAAGATGGTCAAGGTCTGCTGTGTTATACCTTCAAGCATAGGATATGTGAATTTTTTAGCCGGTATATATATATCCTGCTCGTTACCCTGCAGCCAGTTAATGCTGTTTACTATGAATTTCTTCCCTGATCCTGAGGCATCCATTTGTAATCCAGCATCTGAAGTAAAGGAAGAGCTTCCTATAACAATTGTTTTGCATATTTTCATACCGCCTTTATGCTCAACCGCTACAGCCAAATTCAATGGTCCCGGATTGTCCTGTTCACCTTCAATTAGAGCTTTACCAACAGCTTCAGGTGAAGTAGTTAAAAGCGCTGTTGGTGTTATCCATTCCTTTTCGTTTTTCAGAATATTTATGCTCCTGGAATTAACAAGAAACATACTGAACTTGCTAGGATCAAGATTCGCATTAATTGTATTATTTGAAACTGTTGGCATAAAATAATATGGTTGGCCATATGCCGAGCGGTCTGCCGCCATTTCAAAAACAACATCATAGCCCAAGCCTATATTAAATTCTGACAAAAAGTCTTCAAAATTTATAAATTTTGAGCTACCTTGTACAGGATCAAACAGGAATACCGTATTGCCGCCGTTCTCTCTGTAAATTGTAAGCTTCTCTTTTTCAACTGAGGTTATGTCCTGCTGTGGGCTAATAAACAAAACAGCTAAGGCATCATCCGGGACTTTATCCACGGAAGCCAAATTGATTTTCTTTATTTCATAACCGTTCAGTTCCAGACTTGATTTTAACTCAGTATAATCAGCGTCCAGATTACCCTCACCATGTCCTTCTGTGTAATAAACAACGGGAATGGTGTTTGCAGCAACAAACCTGATTGCTCCGGTAAACGCATACTCCGCATTTAGTCCGGAAGTATATGGTTGATAGTTTTGGTCGTATGATTGTTCAAAAATATCGTACGTTGATAATACTTTTGAGCGCTTCTCACTTTTTACGACAAAATCATATTTTCTAATCCCCAATACACCTTCAGGATCAAGCTCATTTGTTATATATCCGGGGTTTTTATCCGGATCCACATATTTTACATCAATCATATTGCTGCGGGTTTCATATTGCTTTATAAATTCAATTACCTGGCTGTATTGAGTAGAACTCATCTGTGTCTCATCAAACATACCGATAATTTGAACCTTTTGATCAAGCCCCTTCAGCACTTCATCTGTTTTTGCTCCTACACTGTACAGCTTATTGCCGGTTAAATCTATTTTTAGTTTATCTCTAAGCTGTGTCCCACTCACAATCGCATTTAGTATAATTGCCGATGCGATTACAAGGATAGTCAGCACAGCAGAATACGAACCAAAACGCAAGCTTCGTTTATTTAATAGTCCTTTTTTCATATCTATCACCCCTGACTCCAACGTCTTTTATCAATTACTCTTGTTGTAAGGAAAATAAAAACTGTTGTAAAGCTTAAGTAGTAAATTATTGAGGTTATATCAAATATCCCGTTATTCAAATCCTTATATCGTGAAAGCAACGAAAACATATTTAGCACCTTTGCAGCAAAACCACCTAGAAACCCAGCAATTGAATCAATTAAATTAATAACCAAAAGGAAAACAAAGCTTATTATAGCTGAAACAATTTGGCTTTCAGTTAAAGAAGATGCAAACACACCAACAGCTGTAAAGCATGCACCAAGCAGGAAAAGACCGATATAACCGCCTATAAGCATAGGAACTTCCGGTTTCCCACCCAATAGATATAAAATGACAGTGTATAATAATGTTGATGAAAACATAACAAAGAATACTGTGAAGGACGCAAGGAATTTACCCATGACTATCTGTGTAACACTTGCCGGAGATGTGACCAATAAAATCTCTGTTCCGTTTTTCCTGTCCTCAGTTAAAATACGCATAGTTAAGATGGGTATTATAAAGATTAATACAAATGTTATGTTTTGAAGCAAAAAATTTAATTCGGCATAACCGCTTGCTACAGTTCCCAAAGTGAAAAAAATTGATGAAACAAGAAAAAACAAACCAATCAAAACATATGCAATAGGTTGAAAGAAATAAGCCTGTACTTCACGCTTCCAAATAGCCAACATGTTAGTTAACCTCCTTTTCCTCGGTTGTCAATTGCAGGAATACATCCTCAAGAGACAATCCCAATGATTTCAGCTCGAGGATCGGATATCCAACTTCAGCCAGCTTGTGGAATATTGGCTTCCTTACATCCACATCCTTGTCCGCTTCTATGATATAGCTATACGCATCATCTTTTACATTATTCTGAACTTCAAGATACTTCACACCATATATCTGTGTCAGAATATCCTTAACTCTCTTTTCAGGGCCTGCTATAGTCATTGTAAACTTGGAATAATCATCAAGATTTTTTGATAATTCAGCCGGTGTGTCGACTGCAACAATTTTGCCTTTATTAATAATAACAACTCGTTCACAGACTGCACTTACTTCAGGTAGAATGTGAGAGCTTAGTATTATTGTATGATTTTTACCAAGGGCTTTTATAAGTTTCCGGATTTCAAGTATCTGTTTAGGATCAAGACCTACTGTAGGTTCGTCAAGTACCAACACATCCGGTGCTCCTACAAGAGATTGTGCCAAACCAACTCTTTGCTTGTAGCCCTTAGACAAATTGCGAATCAGTCTATGCTGAACATGTGTTATTTTAACCAGTTCCATTATATCGTCTTTCTGACCCTTCCATTCTTTCTTTCCTACTTCTTTCAACGATGAACAAAAATCCAAATAGTCGGTAACTGTCATATCCATGTACAATGGTGGCATCTCTGGCAGAAATCCTATTCTTTTTTTAACCTCTCTTGGATATTCCATTATATCCAAACCGTCTATTTTAGCAGTTCCGGATGTGGATGGAATATATCCGGTTAATATGTTCATGGTGGTTGTTTTTCCGGCTCCATTCGGACCTAAAAAGCCAAGAATTTCTCCTTTGTTGACGCTAAAGCTCACGTCATCTATGGCTTTTATTTCTCCATAGTGTTTTGTGAGATTTTGTATCTCAATCATTGTGTTCCTCCCATCTACCACAAACGCTTTCGTGGTTTGTTGATTATCTCTTTAAAATGAAACTGTAGCTTATTTCATTATGCAGTATTCTTTTGAACAAATTATGAACAAATTGTAAAAATG
>DAIPML010000065.1:0-13838 GCA_036768735.1 Clostridiales bacterium
AAAAACTTTTAGTGTTAGCTATAATTCATGCAGCAAGAGATATGGGCAATATTAAGCCGCGACCTTGGGAAGTAATCTAATTCCTCAAGGTCGTTTTTTAGAAGGGCTTCGCAGGACGCATTCCATCTGCTAACAACGCATGCCCACAAGGGTGCGGTGGGTAAGGGCTTTGGAGTTTGCGCACCACACCGCTTCACCGGGTGCGTAGCGCCGCCAGGGAGAACGGCTTCGCTGGTCCGGTTCATGGGCGTCGGGCAAACGGAACGTTAGTTAAAATAGGTTGCATAGCCACGCATCCTTGCGCGGATTATGTATGTGGAAAATGTAGTAGGCATTTCTCTATGTGTTGATTAGCAAATTATTATAAAGTATACTGAAAATATAAAAAAGTAAAGAGGTACGGTTATGAGAGTATACTTAGATAACTGTAGTTTTAATAGACCATTTGATCCTCAATCGCAATTGAAGATAAAACTGGAGACTGAAGCGAAATTATACATCCAAAGCCAGATAAATAATGGTAAATTTGAATTAGCATGGTCATATATTTTGGAATATGAAAACTCAGAAAACCCTTATCAAGAAAGGAAAGAGACCATTCTCATTTGGAAGAATATTGCCGTTAGAGACTGTGACGCGAATGAAGAAATTGTTAAACTGGCTGAAGAGCTTGAGAGTAATGGAATAAAAGCAAAGGATGCACTTCACTTAGCTTGTGCAATTTATACCAATTGTGAATTCTTTATTACAACAGATGCTAAAATACTAAATAAGAGTATAGAGAGAATAAAAGTAATAAATCCAATAGATTTTATAAAAAGTTTGGAAGGTGATGGCGATGAAGACTGATACAGTTATTAAAAATGAAGGAATGAAAATTTTAATTGAGCATCTCGGAAAGGTTGAAGCGGAGAGGTTTATTTCACTAATTATTCGTGAACCTTTTGATTATACAAAATGGCAAAACAAATTATGGAAAGAAAAGACGGTAAAAGAGATAAGTGATGCAGCAATGAAATATAAAACTAATGAGGAATAATATTTCCATATGAGCATTGCAGGTTTTTGAGGGGGCGCCATCCTGCCGACCCCTGAACAGGCGACCAACATCACTTAACAATGCTTCTGCATAAAGGGCTCGTGGGTCCATATCCATGAGGTATTAGTTTGGGGTCTTTCTTGAAGGTAGGCTTGCCCACAGTCTCAAAGCAACCAAGTAGGAGCCTGCATTAGGTGCTGTAGTCGCAGCAACCATGAGCAGGCACCTGTAAGCTTTGAAACCGTCGCAGAAGCGGACCATTATCGGAAAGATGAGGCAAGGACCACTGCGTCCTGCTCTGGATTTTTGAAAAACTCCCAAAACGAAGGAATGTGTTGTAATATATCTACAACCAGAGTATACTAATAAGTAGACTATATTATTTTGGGAGAGAAATTAAATGAGTGATACAACAACGATAAGAGTAAGTAGAAGGATATATCTAACTATAAAAAGTCTTGCCGAGACTCAAAATGAGAATATGCAAGAAGTTATTGAAGAGGCTATAAATGAGTATAAAAAGAAGAAATTTTTTGAAGAAATGAATGAAGCATATATGAAAATAAGGCTACAGAAAGATAATGAAAGCGATAAAGAATTGTCAGATTGGGATGCAGCTATATCTGATGGCTTGGAGGATGAAACATGGGAATAAATCGTGGAGAGATATGGATGATTGATTTAAACCCTGTTATTGGACATGAACAATCGGGTGTGAGACCTGCATTAGTTATTTCAGATGATTTATTTAACCACAGTTTTGCAGAAATGGTTATTGTATTACCTATAACAAGTAAGAAAAAAGGTATTCCATCGCATGTTGAATTAGAAGCAGCAGTATTAAGAATGACAAGCTATGTAAAGACTGAAGATATTCGTTCGGTATCAACTAAAAGATTAATTAGAAAAGTAGCAGAGGTTGATACAAAGGTTATAGCTCAAGTGGAAGAACGGCTAAAATTGCTACTTGGGATTATTTGAGGAAGCGCCGTCCGTGGCGGTTTCTAATCTCTGAAGGCCTCATCCATCCGATAACAATGCTTCTGCACAAGGGGCAAGGCATGGAGCGGTACTCTGGAGCATGAACATGAAGTGTGAATGCCCACAGCTTCAAGCCCAAGTGCAAGCACCCGCAAACCCCAGAAAGCAAGTGCAGTCGCACTAAGCCTTCTGGGGTTTGCTTAAGGCTTGAAGCTGTCGCAAAAGCACAACATTCTCTGAAATATGGCACACAAGGCTTCCGGCCATCCTGACCGGAAAAGCACGTATTTCAGTCATAAAATACCGGAATAAAGGTTTTTATGACTGAAATACGATGATTTTCGAGTTATTGCAGTGAAATAATATTATGATTGCACTAGGTTGCAGCTTGCTGCAACCTAGTGCAATCACAATATGGTTATCCAGCCTTCTTTCGAGGCTGATGAAATTTAAGAAATCTTAAATTTCATCAGAAAGTCACTTTGTGACTTTCTGGGTGATAACCATATTATAATAGAGGGAAAACTAAAGAGGGATGTGAAGACAAACTATGAGAATAAACTTTCAGGGCGGCGCTTCCGAGGTTGGAGCAAGCTGTATTCTTCTAAATATTGATGGTAAAAACCTGTTGTTTGATAGCGGCATAAGGATGGGCGGCAGCGAAATACTGCCTGACATGAGCATTATCCAGCAAAAAGGTAACGTTGATGCCATATTTATAAGCCATGCTCATATGGATCACAGCGGAAGTCTGCCAGTTATCAGCAGGGAGTATCCTGATGCGAAGATATACATGACGCACGTAACAAAAGACCTAATAAGGGTTTTATTATATGACAGCCTGAAAATAATGGAAAATAAAGAAGCAGAAATACCGGTGTTCGCTCAGGTACATGTTGAAAATATGCTAAAAAGAATACTCTGCTTTTCACCGGGCTATACATTTAACCCGTTTAACGATGACATACGTATTACTTTTTATAACGCAGGCCACGTAGCCGGATCAGTTGGAATATATGTCACGGGAAAGGAAGGCGCATTTTTCTATAGCGGAGATTTTTCCGTATCTCCGCAAAGAAGTGTTGAAGGAGCAGCATTCCCCAAGCTTCGTCCTGACATGGCCGTATTTGAATCTACTTATGGTGACAGACTCCATTCAGACAGGAATATCGAAGAGCAAAGGCTTATTGAAAAAATCAGGGAAGTGATACTATCTGAGAACAAAATACTTATACCCGCTTTTGCTCTCGGAAGGGCTCAGGAGGTCATACTGATACTGAAAAACGCAATAAACAAAGGACAGCTTCCCGTATTCAACATATATGTAGACGGAATGGTGAAGGATATATGCAGGGTATATAAACTTAATCCCAATTATCTTACAAACCGACTTGCAAAAAGGATATTTAAAGGCAATGAAATATTCTACGATGATAACGTAATCGCAGTTACCGGCAGGCAGAAACAGCGGGAAGAAATAATTTCGAAAAATGAACCCTGCTGTATAATATCCAGCTCCGGCATGCTTACCGGAGGTCCCAGCCAGTGGTATGCGGAAAAGCTGGCTCAAAATGAAAACAATTATATAGCGCTTACCGGATACCAGGATGAGGAATCACCCGGAAGGCAACTGCTTGAACTCATTGAATCAGAGGAGAAAGATAAGTTTTTCAAGCTGGGGGATAAAACCATACCTTTAAAATGCGGCATAGGAAAATACGGTCTCTCTGCACATGCGGATAAAACACAGATAATATCGTATGCGCACTCGCTTGGTGCAAGGCATTTGTTTTTCGTGCACGGAAACAGCGAGACAGTAGCCAATCTGGCATACGAAGTACAAAAGGAGTATAGGGGAAAAGTCTATAATCCCTCCAATGGGGAGGAGTATGAAATTAACGTGAGAAATCCAAGAAAACAGCTTTCAAGACAAAAACCTCCGACTTTAAATAAGCTGACAAAGCCTTCCGGCGAAGATATTGAAAAAATATGGGCACTGCTGCTTGCAAATGGTGAGGATAAAAGGGCTTATACGGTTGAGGAGCTTTCCTATTGCTTTAATGGATCAGAGGATTTTACCAAAGAGGATATCCTTAATCTGCAAGGTCTTCTGAATGAAAGCATTTTCTTTGAACCTGACAGGAAAAAACCTTTCATGTTCAAACCGCTAGACAAGCAGACGATACAGGACAAGAAAAAAGACGAAGGGTATATGGAAGTAAATCAGATGCTAGCTCTTATTGACGAATACTTCCCCAAGAAAAGTGGATTATATAAAAAAGGCGCAAGATTCGAGCAGAAAACAGCCATACTAAGTTTCAATTTCCCCTCTGTAGCCGCTCCTAAATATAAGGATAAATTTAGAGAATTCGAGGAGGCTACAAGATGGAACATTGAAGTAAACAGTGAATGCAATCTGATTGAGGCGGAAAATCTGATATCAAAGCTCCTTCCAGATGACATTGAAGTAGTGGCGCCGGTATCGTATTATAGAACTGAGAATCTGTTTAAGGTAAAAGTCGACGAGGTATTTGATGATGAGGCTGTGATAAATAGATTTAAGGAAATAACGGGAATGGAAATCTGTTTTGAGATAAAAGGAGAAAAATCTGCTGTTCTAAATATTGCTCCTGTAAGGCAAGAAGGACAAATGGAGCAAAACAGTACATTACAGCTTATAGAGGAAGCCTTTAAAAATAAAGAGGACAGGCTCTATAAAAAGAGTCTCAGAACAAATAACCGTGAGTCATTTATCGAGCTTTCCTTTATTTCTCCGTTTGTGGGAGAGAGATATGTAAAACTCATAGAAGACCTGGAGGCACGGACATGCTGGAACATAAGAATAAATCAGACTTCAAACCAAAATGAAATATTAAAGATCGGCAAAAATATTTTTGATGGAAAAGGAGTCAGCTTAAAAAGATCCCTCTCATACCTACCTAAGGAAATTAAAGTCAGAGCAGTAACTGACGGCATGGATGAGTCGCTTAAAATGGAAATCCAAAAAGAGTTTGCCAAAGTAACAGGTCTTGAGATAGAGATATTATGAGGATGTGTCAGGGGACGGTTCCTTGTCACGCATGACACTCGATGCGTTACATAAGTTGTTGTTCCGTTATGATGGTGCACCAGGACCACCGCTATCTATCTTCGTGAAACTATACTTTTTCATATCTAAACTATTTACGAATGCTTCTATAACCCGTACTGGGTTTTCATCATCTACATAATTTTCTAAATATTCAGGGAGCATTTGAGCTTGGTCTCTATCGAATCCTTCTATATATGCCATATCTGTTTCCTCTTTCTATATTATGCATATATCATATCATAAGACTACGCTCAAACCCAGCAATACCAAACATTATAGTGATTTTTTTAGCTTAATTCTCACACAGTCTGCCGTCCCCCGTCACATTCCGGGATTAAGTTGTTAATAACCTGTGCAAGTGGTATAATACAGTTACAATCGAAAAGTAAAAGAGTTGATTTGCATGGAAAGGGATACTGTAATCAAAATACTGCAGGAGTATTATAATGGAAATGATGAAGAAGAATTTGTGTTCCTTTTTGGTTCATATGCCAAGGGAAAAAGCAATGATAAAAGCGATATAGATGTTGCAGTATACCTTAACGAGAATGTGTCCGGTGAGTTTTATGAATATAAAATGGACGAAGTATGTAAATTGCAAGAATTACTAGGTAAAAAAGTAGATGTTGTAATACTGAACAATGCCCAACCGCTTCTTGCTCATCAGGTATTCAGATACGGCATATTGCTCAAAGGTTTTGATAGCAGATTTTTATCTGAATTCAGGAGATTGAATTTCTATAGGTATCTGGATCAGATGCATATATCAAATATTATATTTAAAAAAAATAAGCAGCGCATAAAGGAGTCGGTACAAGGTGACTGACCAAAATATTATTGTTAGAAAAATAAATGCAATAAAGCATAATATGAAAAGAATTGAACAGTATAGGGATGTTCCGCTTGGACAGTTTTTAAAAGATGATGATATAAAAGACATAGTCGCACATAATCTTTTTATTTTGCTTCAGCATATAATTGACCTTGGAACCCACATAATTTCAGATGAAAATATGAAGGAACCGGTATTTATGTCCGATATAGCAGATATACTTGCAAAAGAGAATGTATTGGATGGGAACCTTGTCAGGCCGATGAAATCAATGATCGGATTAAGGAACATAATTGCTCACGAGTACGGGGATATAGACTTTAAAATAATCCACAGAATTATGACTTCATCAGTAAAGGATATAAATCTGATTCTGGACTGTATAATAAGATTTACGGGATTATAGCCTGAATTTTGCATGATTACTGGATCCCCCCCCATTTATTTTTCCATATTGTTCTACTACTTGCAAGGATTTGCTGTATAACGCATGTTTATATATCTACATCAGGAAAGACTGATTTAATAAATAACAGACTCTGCTTGCGCTGATCCTCAACACCGAAATTATTGATGAATATCTGTGACTTTCCAGCGATGTCGAGTTTGTTGTCAACAGCGACAGACAATTTACGGCTTGGGTAAATAAAGCCGGAACAGAGTGCGCTTATCACGTTGGGAACAATTACAACGGAGTAGATAAAATGTTCAGCGACACAATCGGTGCATCTGTTAACTACCTCCCCATCGGATATACAAATAACCAAGATGCGGATTTATTCCTTATAAAAAGAGTTCAAAGGATTTTGTTATCCTTTGACATAAAACTTGAAGCGAATGAAACCTGCAAGTGCCACCTACAGAATTGAGGAGGTTAATCCATGCTTATCAACAATTAGCATATTAACGCGAAATCCATGACGCTTATGAAAAAAGTATGTTGAAGTGAAAGTATTTTCTGAATAGAGAAAAAACTTTCACTTTCTTTTGTTACTTCTGCATAATGGTCATGAAAAGAGGTGATAGCCATGATTGAACGCAAAGAGTACTTAGATCAGTTAATCGCAAGCAGAGAGAAAAATATAATAAAGGTAATAACAGGGGTACGTCGTTGCGGGAAATCAACGCTGTTTGAGCTGTACATTGATTACCTTAAATCCACAGGAGTTACTGACGATCAAATCATATCAGTCAATCTGGAAGATATTGATTATGAACACCTGCTAAACTATAAGGCTTTGTATGAATACGTAAAGGAACGACTTCAAAAAGGTAAATATACCTATGTCTTTATTGACGAAGCACAGAGTTGCAAGGGTTTTGAAAAAGCTGTGGATAGCCTTTATATCAAGCCAAATGTGGATGTATATATAACTGGTTCAAATGCTTACATGCTCTCTGGAGAGCTTGCTACGCTCTTGTCAGGGCGATATATAACCATTGAAATGCTCCCGCTGTCAATTAAGGAGTATTGTACAGCACAGACCGGAAACGGA
Organism: Clostridiales bacterium; assembly: GCA_036768735.1. Lineage (GTDB taxonomy): Bacteria > Bacillota > Clostridia > DSM-8532 > DSM-8532 > JAAYGP01. Next base: position 7,440 of record DAIPML010000065.1, read on the forward strand.
AAAAGCATGAGTGAAAACTTCAACGATTATCTACGCTTCGGGTCATTCCCTTATATAGCACAGCTTGAACGCAACAACGCTGCGGTTACGCCATTAATTGACGGAATATATAATACAATACTAATAAAAGATGTTGCAAAAAGGAAAGGGATCACCGATGTTTCGCTGTTAGAGAACATTGTCCGATTTGTTGCCAGCAATATTGGAAGTCCCATATCAACAAAAAAAATCAGCGATACCATTAATTCTTCCGGAAGAAGGATTTCTGTAAATACGGTAGACAGTTATTTAAGAGTTCTAACGGACGGTTACATCCTGTATAAGACAGACCGTTACGATATTAAAGAGCGGCAGTTCTTAAAAACGTTAGGGAAATACTATATTGTTGATACAGGCATACGAAATTTACTTTTATCAAGTGCTGAGTCTGATATTGGGCATCTGATAGAAAATGTAGTTTACTTAGAATTAAAACGTAGAGGATACAAAGTCAATATTGGGAAGATGCTTGAAAACGAGATTGACTTTGTCGCTTCCAACATGGATGGACGCACTTATTATCAGGTATCAGCCTCGGTTTTAGATGCCGGAACGTTAGAACGTGAGCTTGCACCGCTAAGAAAAATCCCGGATAATCATCCAAAGCTGCTTTTGACACTTGATGAAGTGGGAGCGGGTTCGAATTATGAGGGTATCAGGCAAATAAATCTACTGCACTGGTTGCTTGAAGAATAATTAACCGCAGATTGCGATTCAATTCCGACCACCAGCTCCAATTAAACTAAGATTAAACTAAGATTAAACTAAGTAATTAGCTTAACACTTAGTTTATTTGCTGCATACTTAGTTTAAATAATTGATTAGTTGTGAGGTATCCCATGTCTGAAACAAAACTCACTTAACCTTACCCCTCCGGAAGCTGTGTTTCCGGGTTAATTCTGGTATCTGTCTCCAGCACATTTTGATCGCCAAATATTGAATTATATAGTCTATAGCCTCCGCTTAAATTATAGGCATCGAAGCCGTTTTGGGACAAAATTCTTGCAGCTATATATCCGCGAAGACCTACCCGACAGGTAACGTAAACAGGTTTGGTTTTGTCCAGCTCTGAAATGCGTGAGCGAATACTATCAATGGGCATATTAATAAATCCATCAATATGACCGTGTTCATATTCTGTCCGGGTGCGCGTGTCAATCAGAGTGACACTTCCGTCTCGGGGCAGCTTCTCCACATCATGCCAATGAAAACTCTTTACAATACCGGAAAGAAGGTTTTCAATAACATATCCGACCATATTAACGGGATCTTTTGCAGAGCCATAGGGTGGAGCATAGCAAAGATCAAGACGGGTTAAGTCAAGAGCAGTCATTCCTGCACGGATAGCTGTAGCTAAGACATCACAGCGTTTATCTACACCTTCCGAACCGACTATTTGTGCCCCCAGGATTCTGCCTGATTTCTTCTCAAAGATTGTCTTTATAGCCATATTTGATGCACCTGGGTAATAGCTTGCGTGGTTTACAGAAAAGGTGAAGGATTTGTCATAATCAAGCCCCAGTCGCTGTGCTGTTTTTTCATTTACTCCTGTGGATGCTACTGTTAAGTCGAAAACCTTTAAAATGCTTGAGCCTTGTGTTCCTGTGTATACGCTGTCAATGCCTATAATATTATCTGCAGCTATCCGCCCCTGCTTGTTTGCAGGTCCTGCAAGAGGAACTGAGACTTTCGCTCCTGTTACAATATCAGTGGTTTCTATAGCATCTCCCACGGCGTAAATATCGGGTTCACTTGTTTGCAAATGCTCACTAACGATAATGAAGCCACGCTCATTTAAAGAAATCCCAGCATCGTGAGCAATTTTAGTTTCGGGTCTCACTCCGACAGCCATAATCAGCATGTCGGCTTGAACAGAACCACTATCAAGCGTTATGTCTAATGCTTTTCCATTATCGGAGATTGAACGAACTCCATTTCCAAGAATAAGCGTAACACCTTTATCTTCAAGATGCCTGTGAACGTCACTTGCCATGTCATAGTCAATTTGGGCAATGACTTGGTTTGACATTTCGATTATAGTAACTGCAAGCCCTGCAGAATGCAGGTTTTCAGCCATCTCAACACCTATAAAGCCACCGCCGACCACCACAGCGCTTTTAGGTTTTTTAAAATCAATAAAATCTTTTATTCGATATGTGTCCGGGATATTTCTAAGAGTAAACACTTTGTTTGAATCTATCCCATTAATAGCAGGCTTAATCGGGGCGGCTCCCATTGAAAGAATAAGTTTGTCATAGGTTTCCTCGTAGCTTTTATTTGAAGCGTGGTCTCTAACAATCACTTTTTTAGCTTTTGGGTCAATTGAAACCACTTCGCTTTGAATCCGCACATCAACATTAAACCTTTCGTTAAAGCTTCTGGGAGTTTGAAGGGTGAGTGCAGATTTCTCTTTTATTACTCCGCCAATATAATAGGGGAGACCGTAGTTCGCAAAAGAAATGTAGTCGCCCTTTTCAAACATTATAATTTCTATATTCTCATCCAGACGCCTAAGTCTGGCTGCGGCGGTGGCGCCACCTGCCACGCCCCCGATAATTAGCACCTTCTGTTTTGTTGACATTTAAATCGAAACCTCCAATCAAGGTAAACAAATGAGTAAGGAAAAACCAAAAACCTTTCTCACATTTAACGCCCAATCATTATCATTATTTCCGCTTTTGACTTTAAACCAACTGATGAATCAACAACTTTTCCGTTTTTTATTAAAGTTAGCGTTGGTATGCTCGTTATTCTAAACTTCTGTGTCAGTTCCGGTTCTTCATCAATATTAACCTTACATATTTTTATATCAGATGCTTCGTGTGTAATCTCATAAATTATAGGAGATATCATCTTGCATGGACTGCACCAGCTTGCCAAAAAATCGATGAGTACTGTTTTTTCGGATTGCATTACTTCGTTTTCAAAATTTCTCTTTGTTACTTTTATCACTGACATATATAACAACACTCCTTTGTTTTAACTTGCTCATTATATATGCCCTTGTTCTTTTATATTGTAACTAAATCAAATGAAAAATTCAAAAAAAATTGAAAAATATATCTTGTGTTAAAAACGTATGCCGAACTATATAGCTCATGCAAATTAAACTTCGTTTCCGTTATTACACAGCTATATCTCAAATATAGAGGGTGCGAACAGTAGCATAGCGCAAATTTTTGAAAAGCTGACGCTTTCAATGATACATGATATAATTGTATAACAGGAATAATCGAAAAACACTATCAAATCTGATAACTGAGGTTTTAAACATGATTCTTAGCGCTTCACGAAGAACAGATATACCTGCTTATTTCTCTGAGTGGCTGATTAACAGGTTAAAAGCCGGATTTGCTTTAACACGCAACCCCATGAACCATGCTCAGGTCAGTAAGATACTATTGACTCACGATGTTGTTGATTGCATTGTCTTTTGGACAAAAGATCCGCAAAATATGATGGATAAGCTGGATACTCTGGATAAAATGGGCTATAAGTATTATTTTCAATTTTCAATAACACCTTATGACATTTCAATAGAAAGGGGATTGCGGGAAAAAGCGGAAATAATAAAAACTTTTTCAGACCTGAGTGATAGAATAGGAAAAGATAAGGTGGTATGGAGATACGACCCTGTTATATTAAACAATATTTTTGACATCTCATTTCACAGGGAACAATTTACATGGCTCTTAAGCAAGCTTCACAAGCATACCGGACAGTGCATTATCAGCTTTGTTGATATATATTCAAAATTAAAAACAAATATTTTAAGAATAATCAGTGATGATGAGATGATTGAATTGAGTAAGATTATCTCATCCGCCGCAGAAAATTACGGTGTTAAGGTGAAAGCCTGCTGTGAAAATTCATTTCTGTTTAATTACGGTATAGAGCAGGCCAGTTGTATTGACAAAAACCTTATAGAGAAAATTTGTGGTCAGAAACTTGATGTAAAAAAAGACAAAAATCAGCGCAGTTCCTGCGGTTGTTATGAAAGCGTTGACATAGGCGCATATAACACTTGTAAAAATGGTTGTGTTTATTGCTATGCAAATTATAGCCAGGATTCCGTAAACAATAATTGTAAAAATCATAATCCAGATGGTGAATTACTGATTGGACAAATCAACGATTATGATATAATTAGGGTTAGAAACGTAAAGACTTGCAAAAGCACGCAAACAGAGCTGTTTGAATAAATTTAATAAACTGCATGGAGTAACAGAAATACTACTCCCGTTGTAAGCGTGTCAATTGCCCGGGAGAAGAATATCTCACTGACAAAGTATCAGTATTACTACTCTTGTGGTAAATTAAAGGAGTTGTATCGTTATGGATTTTTTCGATGTCATTCAAAAAAGATTCAGTGTCCGCTCATATAAGAATGAACCTGTGGAACAGGAAAAGCTGAATAAGATTTTGGAAGCTGCCCAATCAGCTCCTATCGCCTGCAATCTGCGACCGTTTAAGATTATCGTTGCGAAAACCGAAGGCAAAAGAGAATTATTTGAAAAAATATATCACCGGTCCTGGTTTTCAGAGGCTCCTTATGTTATTGGAGTGTGTGCTGCTACAGACAAATGCTGGATCAGAAAGAATTGAAAATGTTTCATTCCGGATTGATAAAGACTGAAAGCTTAGGTTTTTTATTTGTTGAGCATGATATAGTTTTCTGTGAAAATATCGCAACAAAAATAGTAAGCACGTAAAAAAGGAGCATGGTTCTTCCGGGACATTAGCCGGAAGAACCGCCTGAATAACACGCATTAATCATGTCCAGCTCTGATTTCCACTTCATCGGGGCCAACGACGCCGACAGAGGGCTTAATATAATCTATCCAGATATATCTGTTCGTATATTCTTCATGATGTCCTTGATAGCGATATTCATCTTCTCTAACATCCTGAGTAAAGCCCATGTCCTTTATTTCCTGTATACAGGCCTTAAATTGATCATATGACAATTCCTCAAATGTGTAAAAATGAATACCAGCAATAACAGAGTGACGCTTAATAACACCACCTGGGTACTTCAACCCAAACATTGCTTTTTCATCCCATACCAGTTCATCATCTCCCGCTGGTCGATCCGTATAACTCATAGTACCGGTTTCAATCTTTACCTCAGAAAGCAGTTTTTTTGCTTTTTTCAGAACGCAGCCTGAGAATGCAAACAGCAAAACAAATATCAGCGCAAAAATACAAACTTTTTTTGCAACACTCATTAAATTACACCTCCAAACATGACAGGTGACGGTTCTGTGTATTATCCATCGCTTTGCTATAATCTATTCTATATTTATTCCCTCAGGAATTTCAACTTCCCCGTCTGTCACTTTTCCAATTTCAAAAAGCTGCCGTGTAAACTCCCCCACCTTTTCTCCACCACGGGAATAATGCTCATATTTCATTACTATGCCGTATTCCTCATTGATATATATTTTCAATACTTCATTTTCAAAGGTTTTCATTTCAATATAAACACATTGAATTCCATTAAAATCTTCTTCTTTTTCGGAAATAATTTGTGCAAAGCCTTCCTCGCTGAAATATTCATATTGAAGCCCGCCCCATATAACCGACATTTTTAACCGTTCAATTTCTTCTTCACCCAGTTCCATTTTATAACCGCTATTACCATTGCATGCAACAACTTCCTTCTTATCTGAATCATAATATTGGACTCTTTGTTGATCCGTATCTCCCTTATCACCGGTTTTTATTCTATTCCCTTTCACCCAAACTTCCCTTTCCTGGGTTTGCTGATTTCTAAATAGAGTTACTTTGGAATAGAAATTGTCAAGATTTTTAGCCTTGTTCAATAAGTTTAAATATTTACCGCCTTTATCACCGTTCTTATTATTCGTTTCGGATGAAGAAGAATTTTCGTCATTTTTCAAAGTTCCCTCACTAACGGGATTATTTACATTCCCAATTGTGCCGGAATCCTTTTCCTGAGAGGCCGGTTTCTTTTTGCATGCTGTCAAAACTCCCATCATCAGCATAATTGTTAACATAATAACCATTACTTTTTTAAATGATTTCATTTTTTTCACTCCTCTTTAATATAACGTAGTGTCAAAAATTCTGAACGAATTTTGACCTAAACCATCTATTTAACTGGCTTTCACCAGTTATTTTTGTATCCCCCCTGAAAATTGGAAAATATCCAGAGTTTATTTGTGATCATAACAGAGAACCGTCCGCAGGAGCATTCATTAAAATGTAGCAACCACTTTTATATTTTATTACGAATTCATCCGAATAGATAGACTGAATAATATTATAAATAGTAAGAAAAGTGTTATTTTAAAAAACAACATAATTATATAATTGGTTAAGTAATCGTTTTTCATG
>DAIPML010000066.1:0-2881 GCA_036768735.1 Clostridiales bacterium
AAAATGCTTCCGAGCTGCTTCGGAAAACAAATAAAAAGATCTATGAAATAAGCGAGATGGTTGGCTACATGAACGCAAACAGCTTTTCCCGAACCTTTAAAAATTATTACAATTTAAATCCTAAGGAATATAGGAGTATACATGGTTCAGGTGAACAAATGTAGATAGCAGGAGGATATAATGAAAAAGAAATTCTTTATGAAAAACCTACTGTTCTTTATTGTTCCTGTATTAGTTCCTGTTTTAATATTAGGTTTATATGTGAGCTATATTATGGATAACCATGTAGTCACTGAGATTAATGCACGTAACACTTATGAGCTTATATCATATGCCAGCACAATCGACTCATTGATGGGAGAGTTAGAACGGCTTCATACTAGTCTCAGCACAAATCCTGCAATGATTCTTTCTTTAAAGAAAATGCTTTCTGAATCAAAATACGGGTTATCAGCTGACGATTACAAAACGTTGAATGCTATTATTGATTTACTGTATGCCTCCTCAAACTCAAATCCTTATATCGAATCACTTTACGTTTATTTTAACGTAAGTTCCGACTATTTTATTAGCAGCACAAATAGGTTAAGTGATTTTAATTATTTTCATGACACTGAGTGGTACGATAGCTATCAAAGCTATTATGATGTTCCTGTAAATGTCTGGACAGAATACAGGACAATTAACCGTTATAAGGTCGAAAAGTTTCCTACAAGGGTACTAACAATATACAGAAAAATCTTTTCCTCAGGAAAGAAAGAACCCGATGGGGTTTTAGTTCTAAATGTGAAGGCTAACGAAGTAAATAAATTATTGAATTCACTATCTATAAATCCTGAAAAAAATATATTTGTGTTGGATTTACAGGAGCCAATGGTTATATTTAATAACAATAAATTTACGGAAGACCTTGCGAGGCTTGCATCCTTTAACAGTAAGGATATTCTCGACACTAATGAAGCTGTTTTTAATTATAAAACTGATGAAGGCTATTACACTATTAATAAAATAGCATCCTCAGTGTATAACTGGGAGTATGTGTCTGCTATTCCTTATGACACACTATATAGAGTCCCTTTGATGCTTAAGAGGCTTACTGTTTTTCTTATATCTGCTGCCATACTGATTAGCCTTGTTATTGCATATTACTTTGCAAATAAGAACTATGAAGATATTAAGAATATTATAAATATTATTGAAAGAGCATCCCAGGGGGAGAATCTTGATAGGCTTCCCGCTGCAGCAAATAATGTTTACAGTTATATTTTGCATAACATTGTTAAAACATTTTTGGAAAATGATTACTTACAGGTACAGCTGTCGGAGCGCAAATATCATATGCGTACCTTGGAATTACTGGCGTTACAGTCTCAATTGAATCCGCACTTTTTGTTTAACACAATAGAGACTATATATTGGAAGGTTATGGCTCTCTCCGGTAAGCCCAATGAGGCTACACAGATGATTGAGAATATTTCAGATATTCTTCATTATTCGCTAGATTCGGATGATGAAATGGCTACCTTGTCCAAAGAAATAGGCATAACAAAATCATATTTGGACATTCAAAGCGTTCGTTACAAAAATCAATTTAATACCGTATGGGATTACTCACCTGAGATTAAAAACATAAGAGTTGTAAAGCTTTTATTGCAGCCACTTGTTGAAAACAGTATTTACCACGGTATAAAACCCAAAGACGGATATTCTTTAATACGTGTTAAGATACGCTTAATTGAGGGAATTGTGATAATTACTGTGACAGATACCGGTATTGGTATGAGCCGCCAGCATCTTAGCAAGGTAAAGGATATGCTGAAAACTGGTGAACAAGAGAGCTCCGAACATATAGGGCTGTATAATACGAACAAGCGTATTAAGTTAACTTATGGCGAGCAATATGGTCTTCACATAAGGAGCAAAAAAAATTTAGGAACAGCAATTATAATATCAATTCCAGCTATGCAATGAATTCATGAGTAATTTTTTCTGTATTGCAGTGGGGTCATGCCCTCATGGTTTTTAAAAATGCGGATGAAGTGGCTTACATTGCCGAACCCTGAGTTCATAGCAACATCCGTTACACTTTGGTTGCTGTGAACCAGTAGATCCTTTGCTTTAGATATTCTTTGCAGGATTATATACTCCTTAAAGGTAAAACCGCTTATCTCTTTAAATAAATGGGAAAGATAATACATATTAGTATAAAAAAGTTTTGAAACTTCTTTTAAAGTAATCGGCTCAAGAATATGCTCTTCTATGTATTTTTGAACCTGCATAACCAAGTTAAAGGAACGGTTAAGGCCGGTTAAGGGAAAACATTCTCTATTGTTTCGATATAATGATATAAGCATTAATTGCATATAAGAGCCAATAGCATCAATAGAAAAGTCAGATGGGTTTGTCCATTCCTCATACATTTTATTTATAATATATCTTATTTTTGAGGATTCATTTTTATTAAGATTGATAGCATGCTCGAAGCTTTCCGGTCTGTTTTTAAATATCGAAGCAAGCTGAGGTTCATTAACAACTGACGAAAGGTAATCCGGTTTAATATGGATTAGATAGCGCCTGTAGGGATATTGCAGGATTTTAAGCTCATGCGATTCCAGATGACTTACAAAAATAATGCTGTCTGAGTCTACTCTGCATGTTTTTTTATTAACAGTGAACTCAGCACTGCCTTCACAAATATATATGATCTGGTAGTTGCTATGGAAGTGAAGCTTTATTTCCATTGCTTCACTGCTTTCCTCGTAAGAAATATTTATAGTGTTGACAGGAATACTGTCGGTAGAAATACTGTCAGTAGAAAGATGCAAATTCATAATTCCCCCCCCAGGTACTAAATGAACCGAATATTATCATTATACCACAA
>DAIPML010000066.1:2981-13319 GCA_036768735.1 Clostridiales bacterium
GATATTATAAATGATGCCGAAGCTTTAGGAGTAAAGCTTAATTATTCAAACAATATGGATCTGTTTAGAAAACCTGTTAAGGTAAATGGGGTAACAATACCGAATTCCCTTGCTGTGCATCCGATGGAAGGTTGTGATGCAACCTCAGGAGGTAGCCCCGATGAACTTACATATAGGCGCTATGAAGGTTTGGCTCGGGGTGGTGCAGGCCTTATTTGGCTTGAGGCAACGGCAGTTGTGCCGGAGGGCAGGGCAAATCCCCGGCAACTATGGATACACAAGGATAATTTGTCCGATTTCCAAAAACTGAGTGAGGAAATTTATAAAAACAGCGAAGATTCTATGCAAGGCTTTCGCCCTGTTTGTATTGTGCAGCTTACCCATTCGGGAAGGTTCAGTAAGCCTCTTGGTAAGTCGGAGCCGATAATTGCATATAGCAGCCCATATTTTAGTGAAACCGGAAATGAGCATGTCATTACTGACGATGAGCTTGAAAAGCTTGAGGAGAATTTTGAAGAAGCTGCATACCTCGCTTGGAAAGCAGGGTTTGACGGTGTAGATATAAAAAGCTGTCACAAATATCTTATGTCAGAGCTTTTAGGTGGCTTTGCCAGAAAGGGAAGATATGGTGAAACCTTTGAAGGCAGGACAAGGCTTCTGACTAACGTTGTAAGAAGGGTTAGATCAAGGCTTGGCAGTAATTTTATTATTACAACGAGAATGAATGCTTATGACGGGTTTAAGTACCCATATGGATGGGGTACAGATAAAGAAGATTATCGCAGGCTTGATTTAGAAGAACCTAAAAAGCTTATCAGTATATTAAACTCAAGCGGAGTTGAGCTTTTAAATTTATCCATGGGCACACCATATTACAGTCCTCATATTAATAGACCCTTTAATTTAGGAGGATATGTGCCTGACGAGCATCCGCTGATAGGTGTTACAAGACTGATAGACGGAATTGGCGAGGTGCAGAAAGCGTTTCCGGATATTGCAGTTGTTGGCACAGGCTACAGTTGGCTTAGGGAGTTTGCTCCATATATTGCAGCAGGAAGTTTGGAAAACGGTCTTGCAAAGATAATAGGGTTTGGAAGACAAGCTTTTGCTAACCCATCTTTTGCAAAAGATATTTTATCCGGATCTATCATGACTAAAGAAAAAAGTTGTATCGCCTGCGGGAAGTGCTCGGATATAATGAGAGCAGGAGGCTCTACAGGCTGTGTAGTCAGAAATCCCGGTACATATATGCCGATTTATAAAAAATATTTTGCTTCATAGGATAGCGTTAGTTAATCTTTGATGTACAATATTAACTAAGACACATTTACTTAAAGGCTAAATTTAAGTATACGCATAATAGCTCTATTAGGCAGGAGGCGATAACTATAAAAGGCTTATACATATTAAATAAGAATGCTTATACACAGATTTATAATGAGGAAACACGCCTTAAAATTGATAAACTTGTAGACATATATGCACTCCCACAGACTGCAGAATCCGTTTTTGAAGACCCTTCGATACTTACACAGGCAGAAGTAATTCTTTCGGGTTGGGGCGCTCCTGTTATGAATGAAAAGTTTTTACAGGCAGCACCTAATCTCAAGGTTGTATTCTATGGAGCCGGCTCTGTAAAGCATTTCGTTACGGAAGCCTTCTGGAACAGAGATATTATTATAACAAGCGGTTATACTGCAAATGCCATTCCCGTTTCAGAGTATACACTATCACAGATATTATTCTGTCTTAAACGCGGATGGTATTTTGCAAATTATATTAAAGAAAACGGAAGATTCCCATTTCGCGAGTCTGTTCCGGGAGCTTACTGCAGTACTGTTGGTCTTATATCTCTGGGTAGTATTGGGCAGAGGGTTCTTAGCCTGCTTAAGAATTTTGATGTTAAGGTTTTGGCTTATGATCCTTTTGTATCCGAGGAAAAAGCAAAAGAACTGGGGGTTACTCTATGCTCCCTTGATGAGATTTTTATTCGTTCAGATGTAATTTCATTACACACCCCTTGGCTTAAAGAAACAGAAAAAATGATAACAGGCAGGCACTTCAATTTAATGAAGGAGGGTTCATCATTTATAAACACTGCCAGAGGAGCAATTGTATTTGAGGCGGAAATGATTGAGGTTTTAAAGGACAGGCCTGATATTCATGCTGTTTTGGATGTTACCTGGCCCGAACCCCCGGAGAAAAATTCACCGTTATACACATTAAGCAATGTTACATTAACACCACATATTGCCGGAGCGATGGATGACGAATGCGGCCGTATGGGTGAATATATGTTTGAAGAGCTTACAAGATACATTGAAGGAAAGCCCCTAAAGTGGGCGCTTACACAAAGACAGGCTTCAATTATGGCATAGATGAAGGTTCTATTGTGTTAAACCGGGTCTTTTTAATGGTTTAGTTATTTGAAAACAAAATCGCTTTCCCGGTTTTCCAGCCATTGTCGGCTCAATTATGATTTGGTTGTTTTAAGCTTTGAAATAAGGTGTTGTTAAATAATTGAAGAAATCTTTTAATTATAGTTTGTGGCAGGTTAGTAGATTCAAAGGGATTGTTTTAGAATGAGCGAAAGAAGACAAAAAATTCACACAAAGAAACATTGATAAGGAGGAAAAGCATGAATAATCAAAAGACAGCTTTGGTAACAGGTGCAAGCAGGGGAATAGGAAATGCTGTGGCAAGACAGCTGGCAAAGGAAGGCTATGCTGTTGCTATAATGGATGTTTTTGAAGAAAGCGCTGCAAGCGATGGTATTAATGCAGTAAAGCAATATGGAGTGCCTGTTTTGTATAATAAGGGGGATATAACCTCTTCAGAAAGCAGAAAAAAGACTCTTGATTTAGTTATGAATACCTTCGGAAGGCTTGATGTTCTTGTTAACAATGCAGGGGTGGCGCCTAAGCAAAGAATGGATATTCTATCAACAACAGAAGAGAGCTTTGACTTTGTAACCGGAATAAATCTTAAAGGGACATTTTTCATGACGCAGACCGCAGCAAATGTTATGGTTGAAGAGGTTAAGAGAAATGAGGGGATAAAACCGGTAATTGTAAATATATCCTCCATGTCCGCATATACATCCTCTGTTCAAAGAGGTGAGTACTGCATATCAAAAGCCGGTATAAGCATGATTACAACTTTATTTGCCGACAGGCTCGCAGAATTTGGAATTTGTGTTTATGAAATCAGACCGGGTATCATTATGACAGACATGACCAAAGCGGTCAAAGACAAATATGATGCGCTTATCGATGGTGGTCTTACACCAATTAAAAGGTGGGGATATCCAGAAGATATAGCAAATGCAGTATCCGTGCTTTGCTCTGGTAAGCTTGCGTATTCTACCGGTGAGGTTATTAACGTTGACGGAGGCTTTCATATACAGAGGCTTTAGACAAAGATACAGTTTTTTAACATACAAAAAGAGTGCCATGCAATAAGCTGACTTGGAATTTCAATATTAATTTTGTAAATTAGCGGACATACCATTGGTATATTGCATAGGAAAGTGTAATTTCTTATGCAATGTGGATTGCGAACAGCACCACCCAGGTTGTATTTCGTGGAGGGAATATGAAAAAGGATATTATAAGCGTTAACGATATGAAAATACGGGTTTACTCATTGAATACCGTGATTGTAGGAAGCGGTGCTGCGGGACTGAACGCAGCTGATACCCTTTTTTCCATGGGGCAATCCGACATAGCAATTGTTACGGAAGGGCTTTTAATGGGAACATCCAGAAACACGGGCTCAGATAAACAAACATATTATAAGCTTACTCTTTCAGGTGACTCTCCTGATTCGGTAATTGCCATGGCAGAAACCTATTTTAAAGGCGGATGTATGCATGGCGATATTGCTCTTATAGAAGCAGCCCTTTCGGCAAGATGCTTTTTTAAGCTCGTTGATATTGGTGTTCCATTTCCACACAACAGATATGGTGAATATGTCGGATACAAAACCGACCATGATCCACGGCAGAGGGCAACATCAGCAGGACCTTTAACATCAAAGTTTATGACCGAAAAGTTGGAGCACCAGGTAAAAAATAAAGATATAAAAATCTTTGACGGATATCAGGTTATCGGGATTTTAACAAATAAAGACAAAGACGGTCAGGCTAATGCTACAGGGCTTGTTACAATTGATAAAAATGCTGCAAGTAAAGGCGAACTGGAGATTGTCCTGTTTAACTGCACAAACATCGTTTATGCAACCGGTGGACCTGCCGGGATATATTTAACATCAGTATATCCTGAATGTCATATGGGTGCATCCGGTATAGCGTTTGAAGCAGGAGTTAAAGGTGTTAATCTTACAGAATCACAGTATGGTATAGCCTCGGTGAAATTCAGATGGAACCTTTCAGGCACATATCAACAGGTTCTGCCGCGATATGTATCCACAAACCGGGATGGCAGTGATCCAAAGGAGTTTCTTTCTGAGTATTTTAATTCTCCGGGAGAGCTTTTGGACGCAGTTTTCTTAAAAGGATATCAATGGCCCTTTGATCCCGCCAAGATAGAAAATAAAGGTTCGTCTCTTATAGATATTCTGGTGTTTAACGAAACCCAGCTGAAGGGGAGAAGGGTATTTCTTGATTTCACTAAAAACCCGGAATGGGGAAGTGTAGATGGTAACCTTAATTTCTCTATACTGGGAAAAGAGTCTTACGATTATCTAAATAATTCAAAAGCCCTTTTCGGTACACCTATTGAAAGGCTTGCAAAAATGAATATGCCTGCAATAGAGCTGTACAGGGATAATGGAATAGATTTAACAAAGGAATTCCTTGAGATCGCTGTTTGCGCTCAACACAATAACGGCGGACTATGCGGAAATATATGGTGGGAAAGCAATGTAAAGCACCTGTTTCCTGTAGGAGAGGTTAATGGAGTGTTTGGTGTTTACAGACCGGGCGGGAGCGCATTAAACTCCACACAGGTAGGTGGTATCAGGGCTGCAATGTATATCAAAGAACACTATAATACCAACCCGCCTGATGTGGCAGCTTTTTTTGAAGGCGCTGAAGCGCAGATTAGAGAAAAGATTAAGCTTATAAAAAGTCTTGAAAAAAACCTTACAAAAAGAATTGAAAAGAACCTAAACCAAAATAATACAAAAAATATTACAGAAAATATTGCAAAAAATCATTCAAAAAGTTTTAACGAAAACTCCAATAACTCCAATGTTCTAGAGATGAGAAAAAAATACCAGGAGAGAATGACAAGACACGGTGCTCATATCAGATCGCCACAAGGGGTTTCAATAAGCTTGGACGAATGTCTTAATGACCTTAAAGAGTTTGCTGAAAAGACAAAACCGGCAACAATGCTTGATGTCGCAGACGCATTCATAAACAGGGATATTCTTATAACCCAATTTGTTTACCTAAGTGCGATTGATTCATATATAAAAAAGGGTGGAACCAGCAGAGGTTCATATTTAATAACCGGGGAAAGTGGTAAGTTGCCTGATGAGAAGCTTGAAAAGGAATTTATGTATATTCCGGATAACAAAGCCCTGCTTAATCAGGTCTGCGAAACAGAGTTATCGACTAAAGACGGAAATTTTGAATGCATAGCTGAATGGAAACCGGTTCGTCCTATTCCAAAAGAGGATAACTGGTTTGAAACAGTATGGAATGAGTATAGACAAGGAAACATAACATAAGAATACCAGTAATTTGTGTAAGTGCTATCAGAATATCTTGCATTTGCAGCATATGAATGAGCTTGTTTTATCCGAATGCAAACAGTTAACTGTGAACAGTAACCAAACATGAAGTTTGCGAGGAGATGATCTGATTTCTATGGATATTCAGACAAGCTGTATGGTAGAATATTAATGTATAGTTTTACAGTATGAACTCATACTGCTGAAGAAAGAATTTGGTAATCTGTTCTAATAGTGAACCAACCATACAAAAACAATAGCAAATAATTAAAAACAAGAGAGACATCGAATAGGTTGAAATGAAAGTTTCAAATAAAACATGGAAATGAAGGGAGGAGTTACGTTAAAACAAACAGTATCGTAAAACTATAAAAGCAATAGATAGTTGCTTCTATGCATAAGGCAACAAACGATAATTGGTTCGTTGAGGTCGGATGTGCCGGAGGATAAAGGAAGTATAAGCTTTTATAATGTATTTATAGTTTTTGAAGTTTTTGCGTAACGGAATAGAATATGTCGTGGTCTGATGAGATGATGCAAAATCTTAGTTTGGATGAGAAAATTGGTCAAATTATTATCAGCAGAGGTTTGGAATATTCCGAATCAATGGAGCAAATGTTGAAAGAGGGGAGAATTGGGGGAGTAGGAGGCGTTGTTATCCGTGACAATTGCCAAAAGGATCCCGAAAAAATACTCGAATACATAAATTATATTCTTTCAATCTCAAAAATCCCACCCTTTTTGTATCTTGACTGTGAAAAGGGTATACCCGATATGTTCCCTATAGGTACGCCATTTCCGGATAGTATGTCAGTAGGTGCAACTCATGATCCCGAATTGGCATACAGGATAGGAAAAGCCATTGCGGAAGAGGCAAAAATGCTTGGTTTTACACTTATCTGCAATCCGGTTCTTGATGTTAACACAAGCCCGGTCAACCCAATCATTGGAACAAGATCCTTCGGAGAAAGCCCGGATTATGTTACAGAATTAGGAGAGGCTTATATAAAGGGTGTTCAGGAGGTTGGTGTTGTTCCCACAGGTAAGCATTTTCCAGGGCATGGGGACACAAGTGTTGATTCCCACATGGCAATGCCTATTGTTGAACATTCCAAAGAGCATCTTGATGAGGTGGAGCTAAAACCTTTCAGAGAGTTAGTAAAAAAAGGGATGAAAGGCATTATGACTGCCCACATATATTATCCTGCACTTCAGGAGGGTGAAGAAAAAGATACTCCCGCAACATTATCCAGAAAAATAATGACGGATATGCTGAAAAAAGAATGGGGATTTGAGGGGATTGTTGTAAGTGATAGTCTTACAATGCGCGCTATTAAAGAGCGTTACGGGATTGGTAAAGCAGCGATCATGGCATTTAACGCAGGAAATGATATGATTTTGCAGGACTATGAGACAGATCCTGAAATAACCTTTGATGCTTTAAAACAAGCGGTTTTAAGCGGTGAGATAAGCGAAGAAGAGCTGAACGCATCGGTGCTCAAGATTCTAAAAATGAAAGAATTTTGCGGAGTACCGGATATAAAGAGGATAGAACCGGATACAATTGAAAAGATGAATAACCATTCCGAGCATATTGCGCTATCAAAGGAAGTAGCTCAAAAAGCTGTGACCGTATTAGAAAACAGCAGCCTTCCCATCAGCCCAAAAAGCAAGACAATTCTGTTGGCTGTTGGAGGTGATGTGCCAATAAAGCAAGCAAAGGATATGGGAACACTTATACAAAAAAGAAGTGGATATTTGCATAAAGCTATGCAACACTATCAACCTGATGTAGGGTTTATCTCTGTTTCGGAAAGCCCATCGGAAGAAGAGCTGGCTAAAATTAAGGAAGCCATAGCAGGATATGATAACATTATTTTTACAACATTTATTAGGATAATGAGCTATAAAGTGGGGAGCGGAAAAATGCCTGAGCAGCAGGCGAAATTGGTTAAGATGCTGCATCAGTCAGGAAAGGATGTCTCCACCATAGTTTTTGGCAATCCTTATGTGGTAAAGGGTCTTCCAAAATCAAGCAATACCATATGCGCATATAGCGACTGCAGGTATATAATTGATTCTGTAATCGATATTTTGTACGGGCACCTGAAGCCATCAGGTAAGTTGTCTATTACAATAAATGAGAAATATAAATTTGGTTATGGTTTAGAATAAAAGGTTATCAAATTCCAAACATCAGGTGGAGTATAGTCTCCATCTGATGTTTGGATTACATTTACTAATAAGCGTCTAATGAGAAGACTAAAGCTTTCTCGCAGCCCCAGGTATTTTTAACTGTCATCTTTATTCCTCGGGTAATAATATCCGTATTAATTTTAACAAGTCTCTGGTAATTGTTTTTAATTTCTGCTAAGGGAACCCATATACCGTTCTCATCCTGGTACTCCACAACAAAATCCTTCACCATTGTTGTTGGGAAATTAAATGGTGGCAGGTTAAGACTTCGGTTTATGAGAACAGTATACGGGAGCTACAAGATATATTAATGGATGATGATTGTTATCTTCCATCTCACACCAGAAAGAGCTCTGTTTTGTCAAAGAATGCTGTTTTATGAGCAACCGTTGGAGAGCCCAAGCCAGTACTTAACGGATGTGACCGGGTTATAGGTGACAAACTTAATGCATGGCAAGCTTCCGTAGATTCAACTATTGGTCTTGCTTATGAAAAGCCGGTTCCAATTAAGGAAGTACGGTTGGTATTCAACAGTGACCTTAAACGTCTTCCAAAATTCCGGTTTCCCTATTGTCTTTTTCTTTACAGCCCAGTGGCCACATCCTTATATCTGATGAGCAGTTACCCCTCAGTACTGGTCTATCAGACATAAGAAGCACCTTTACTCCATGCCGTGCAGCAGAAATTGAAGCAAGCATTCCTGCAAGTTCCCCTCCAATAACATAAAAATCGACCTTGTGAATTTTTCTTTCATTAAAAATATGCCTCCTCTCACCCGTAAAAACTTATATTACATTAATAGCGAATTATGCTATTGCTGTTACCTTATAAAACTATATAGTAAAGTCTTTCATGCTACATAAATCGAAAAAGAAGTTAATTGTGTTTGGTGAAAAAAAACGAGGTAATAAGATGGATCCCCGCCTCTGCCTGTGACCAGTCTCGATATAACGGTGTGTTGCAACATTATTTTGCTTTGCAAAAAACGGATCAAGCAATTTCTTCCGTTATTCTAACGAGTTTCGACTTCAATAAAAACAACCCCGCCGGTTTGTACCTGACGGGGTTGTTTACTTTAGATCTATTTCATAATATTTTCAAGAGTGTCTAAGAATTTTTCAAAGGTTTTAACAATAGTCTCAAGGATTTGATATAATGGCTGATGTTTATGAGGAGGTTGCTCATAAATACGCTCCTGTATCGCTTGCAATCTTTCAATTAATGCCGGTAGTTTAATTGTTGGGTCTATTTTGTATTCAAATGTTACAACATTGCTGGCTATCATGCCATCCTTGAATGCAACTGCCTTGATGACGGTTTTTAAAGGACCTACATATATAGGCATTTTGTATACTTTGCTGTTCATATCTGGGTCGCTTCCATCAGTCGTATACCGTATCACGGCACCTTCGGTTGCGCAGGATAGTGATGTTTCTTGAGGCTCTGAATATGTGCCGGGCTCCAGACTTGCTACAGGAGCCGCTACTCTTCTTATACCCAGAGAAGCTTCAGAGGTATTACCATATCTGCCGATATTTATTACACCACCATTTTCCATAGGTTCGTTCGAATAATCAGAGTTTGGATCTCCAGCGTCAATACATGGGGATGTGACCTGATCTTTAACAAAGGAATTTCCGTCCCATCTTCCGTATTCAGACATCAGATGGTAATCGTGATTCTCAGCATCAGCAAATAATGGATCTTGATCAAATAAATTACCTGCAGCAGATGCCGGTTCAAAATTCTTAAAATCTGCACCATTATTATTGAAGAAGCAGTTATAATCAACAATAAAATTATGCCTTAAGCCTAATTCGTAGAAAATGCCATATCCGCTTCCTTCGCTGTCACCAACAAGCACATTATTCTTTGTGTTTGAGATAATGTTATTGCGAATTGTTAAGGTGTAAGTACCTTCGGGGGATGGTCTGCTTGGAAGCCATTCATGCACATTGATACCGGCTGCACCGCATGAGTCAATAACGTTGTTTTCTATTAACGCACTGAACCCGTCTGTTACTATTCCACCTTTTAGCCTCAGGTTGGATGCAGCATCACCGGCGCCTTCGTAGTAACCGCAGTTATAAATTATATTGTGATGTACATTAGCAAAAGTATCCTCAGGAGGGAAAGCATATTTCGGAGCTGTTGCATTTCCAAAAATCCAGATGCCGGCGTATTTAATATCATAGATAATATTGTTGAAAACTTCGATATCTGTCATATAGGAGTAGCCGTTTGGATTATTTATCATGTTTTCCTTTTGTATCTCTATTCCAGGGCCACCCTTTTCTCTTGCAGATATAATATTGTTATAGAATTTAACATGATTGGTGCTGCTGGCTCTCAAGCCGCTGTTTGTTTGTATGTAGATTACATTGTTGTAAGCATTAACATAATCGCATTTATATGCGTAAAGACCATCGTGACCAATTTCAT
>DAIPML010000067.1:0-13312 GCA_036768735.1 Clostridiales bacterium
TGAATATCAACAATTTCAAAGAACTATTATGATTTTTTAGTGGACACTAATGAAAGAAGTTAAAGAACTCTTATAGACTATTGCCCTTATATAAAGTAAAATTACAATGATTGAAAATAAAAAAATAAATACTATTATAGAAGATTTAATTGACCAGTATTTAGAGGAGGATAGATATAATCGTCCTTGGATAATTGGTTTTAGTGGAGGTAAAGATTCAACTGTATTACTAACATTGGTTTGGTTGGCTTTACATAAAATCAGAGGTGAAAAAATCGGCACTCTAAGTCGTCAAGTATATGTAGTTTGTAACGATACAATGGTGGAAAATCCTGTTATTGAAGAATATGTCAGCAGTGTTTTAAAAGCTATTGAAAAAGCATCTAAAGATCAACAGTTACCCATTACTGTTAAAACAACCACTCCGCAGATTGAAGATACTTTTTGGAGTTGTGTCATTGGTAAAGGTTACCCTGTACCTAATAATGCATTTCGGTTTTGCACCGAAAAAATGAAAATAAAACCGACATCTAACTTTATTACAAGCCAAATTGCATCTGACGGTGAAGCAATTATTCTGATTGGAACACGCCTTGATGAAAGCCAACAACGAACAAAGTCTATAAAAAAGCACGAGATTAAAGGTCAGCGTCTTTCAAAACATCCCCTTAATCCAAACACCTATACATATGCACCAATTAAAGAATTAATGATTGAAGAAGTTTGGTATATCATAAACGCAATCCCTTCTCCTTGGGGGTTTGACAATCAAACACTTTTTAAAATCTATATGGATGCTTCGGCAGATGATTATGAATGTCCCACGGTTGTAACAAGTGATTCCCACCGTTCATGCGGACAAAGTCGTTTCGGATGTTGGGTATGTACTGTTGTGAAAGAAGATAAATCTATGAGCGCGTTAATAAAAAATGGCATAGAATGGATGAAACCTTTGCTGGAATTTCGCAATCGCTTGGTGGCAAATCGTAATTTATCGGAATATCGCAATGAGACACGCAGAAATGGACAACTTGCCGTTGATGAAACAGGGCATCGTATGGGAAATTATACAATGGAGTACCGAATACAACTGTTACGCGAACTACTTACCATTCAAAAAGAAACACAACATTATCGATCAAGTATCGATTTGATTAAAAGCCAAGAGCTGATAGCTATACAAGTAATGTGGTATCGTGATGGAAATTTTAAAACAACCGTCAATGATATTTACAATGAGGTTTATGGTTATGATTTACCAAATGATAATATTGGATTACAAGAACGGCTTTTACTTGAAAAATCTTGTGAAACTCCTGCACATTATTCGTTAATACAGGAATTACTTGCATTACAAAAGAACAAAGTTTTATTAATGAAAAAATATGGTTTGCAGACAGATTTAGAAGCCCGCTTAGATCGTTATGTAAAGGAAATTGAGGCATGAAAATAAAAAGTGTTGAACTCAATAATTATCGACTATACAATGGCAAGAATAAAGTTGTTTTCCCAAATGGGAACAATAAAAACTTGTATTTGATTTCTGGAGAAAATGGTTTTGGTAAAACAACTTTTCTACATTCATTACTTTGGTGCCTTTACGGACGTTTAATGGCAGATGTTGATGAATCATTTCGTAAAGAAATGACAAATGGTGGGTATAACAGTACTTTAATAACTAATCTAAATGAAATTTGCAGACAAAAGATTGCAACGGAAATTACTCCAAATATTATTACAAGAATAAGAAAATCAGGCTATTCTCCCGAAGTAGAATATGTAAGAAAGTTGTCATGTTATTCTGTTTCTTTAGAATTTACTGATATATTTATACCCTCGATACCGTGTCAATCATTGAAAATTACTCGCTCTTATGATACTCTATTGAATGAGGAATACATAGAAATATTAATTGATGGAGTGCAAAACGAGCTTACATCTGAAATAGGAAACGAGATTTTCATTAATGATTTTATATTAAATAAAGATATCGCACGCTTTTTCTTCTTTGATTCTGAAAAAATAGTAACTCTTGCTGAAACAAATACTATTGAAGAAAAGCGTAAACTTTGTTCTGCTTATAATGAAGTTTTGGGTGTGAAAAAATATGAGGATTTAAAGAGAAATCTTGAAAATATGCGCCTTCGTTTTCGTCGTAAATCAGACGATGTTGAGAGTCGTAATTTATTGAATGAATTACTATCTAAACAAAAAAAACTTAATGAAGCTTTTGCAGACCGTGAAAAACAATCAGCTTTTTACAATAATCAAATTTTGTTACTAAAAAAAGAAGATGAGAAATTGCAAATACAACTTTTGCGTGAAGGAAATAGTGTTACTCTTGATGAACTAAATCGTCTAGAATTATTACTATCCACCGTTCAAGAAAAAGATACTAATTATAAACAACAATTAAAACAATTTTTAGAATTTGCTCCTTTTGCAATATCAGGTAGGCTGCTATTACAAACAAAAACACAATTGGAACGTGATTTTGAAATTATCCAATCTCAAAATAATATAAGAAATCAAAATTTTTTACTTTCCAATATTTTATCAGAGATGAAAGATGCTTTCAAGCATATTTCTCTTTCTGACAAAAATAAAAAAGAGTTAGTAGATTTATTTCATGTTATTATCGCTAAATATCAAGGTCATTCTACTGACGAAATTCCATTGTTGAATGCGAGTAAAGAAATTTTCGATGAGTTTGCATCTGTTTATTCGAACATTGTAACAACTTATAGGGTAGAGTTTGAGCATCTTGCTGACGATTATAGAAAAAACAAACAAGTCCTTGAGCGAACGGCTCGTAGTATATCCAATATGCATAGTAAAGAAAATGACAATTTAATTAAGCATATTCGAAAAAAGAAGAATGAAAGTGAGCGAAAAATAGCTGAATCCGAGCTAAAAATTCGCAATTTGCATGAAAATATAGGAGCTATAAACAAGGAACTAACCGTCATAAACAAAAGGATTACAGAATTAAGTAAAAAGGTAAGCCTTGATGGCAGCGATATAAAAAAAGATAAAGTTGCTGAACAACTGATAACTGAATTAAACACATTTCTTGTTTCATTAAAAAAAGAAAAGAAATCGGCACTTGAAAAGCGAATAAAAACTACCATGAATAATTTAATGCACAAAGTCGATTTTATTGGGAATGTTGATGTTGTAATTGATGATGATATAATTGATATAAATCTTTATTCAAAAGACAACATTTTGATTAAAAAGGAAGCATTATCGAAAGGCGAACAGCAACTTTATGCGACCTCTTTACTTAAAGCTCTCGTGGAAGAGTCGGGTATACAGTTTCCTGTGTTCATTGACAGTCCTTTACAAAAATTTGACAAAAGTCACGCAAACAAGATCATTACGGAATTTTATCCTACTGTTTCAAAACAAGTAGTCTTGTTTCCTTTGCCATATAAAGAGCTAAGTAAGAATGAACTAAATGTGATGAAGCCGTATGTAAATTCAGCTTATTTACTAAAAAATAAAAATTCACAATCATATATTGAACAGGTTGAGGTTGACAATTTAATGGAATAATTGCCATGTTTTCACAAATAAAGACCAGTAATAAAAATCGAGAAATTGTTTCCGAACTAACACGAAAATTTAATTTGGGCGCTGAGAATATAATTGCTCGAATTGCCATCGGCTATTCTTTACAATCAGGAGAGAAATTCTCTCCAATTGATGTGCTTGATTCCGGTGGTAAAGAATACAGCAAAAATGTACTTTTCGGTAGCTATTATCCTATTTATGAAGCATTGTTTTGCACACACTATCAAATAAACAGTAACGATAAAGATTTGCCACGTTATTTTAAAATGCATCTCGATCATGGATTGAAGCTCATTTATGACGATGTGATGGATAATCCAAATCTAGTTGGCTTTGATTATATATTTGATAAGATTGAAAAAGGATTGAATGAGATATGTTAAGAGAAGATCTAAAATCTATTTCAACAGAGTATTTACGTGATACGAGTCAAATATCGATTCGTAGTGCAAACTGTTGTTTAAGAGAAGGGTTGGATAATTTTTATAAGATTTTTTTATATTTTGAAGAAAATGGTTCTTTTACAAATAAGAAAATAAGAAATGCAGGTTTAAGAACTTGTCAAGAATTGGATGAATTATGTACTAATATCATTCCGAGATTAAAAAAGAGAGAACAACATGGTGTTGACAAACATATAAGTGATGTTTTAGCGCTCATAAGAGAATTATCAGAGGAAGAACGAGAAATGCTTCTGTCGCTTGCCAACTTAATTGTTGATCCCGTCAGAGAAAGAGCTGCTGAAATAGAAAAATTAGTAAAATCAAATCCACTAGATGCCATCGCGCATAACCTAATTGGAGCTAAAGATATTATTTCATTCTTAGATGAAAGTCAATTAGTTTCTTTAGAAAATATTTTCTTGAAACAGATTGAGAAATACACTGTACGTACACAGAATAGGTTAAAATTAGTCGGAATCAAAGATTTTATTCTTGATTATTTATTCGAATCAGACAAAATGTTATTGAATATTGGAGGATTAGGAAAAAAGAGTTTAGTAGAAGCGGTAGAGTTAAAAGATGTAATAAGATATAATTTGCTGAAACAAATAATGTTACCTGAAGATGAGCTCACATGGTTTAACTTAATCCATAATAAAAATGAGATTTTCCAAAATGAATTTGTATCTGATTTCTACCAAGAGAATAAACACTTTCCTATGTTTTGGATTTTAGAGCAGATGCTCATAAATCAAAACGAAAGAGAAATAAATATATTAATTGATACATTCCCAATTTTTCAGAATTCACAACCAAACACACTCAAAGAGGTCGCGGATAAATACGATATATCGCGTGAAAGAGTGCGTCAAATACGTAACAATACTTATAATAAAACTTTTGAAATAACTAATGATGTTACTGAACGCAGAAAAAACTGTAATCTAAATAAATACACAGAAATAATCCAAAATAAAAGCGATTGGGAGTATTTGCTTACGCTTTTTGAAGGAGTAAATGTAATTACACAAGAGAATGCCATTTTTTTTGAGCAAATAAAAAAGGAGCAATCTAATCTATCTGTTGAATTTGTAAGGTTAGTAATAGCAAATGTATTCAGAGATGTTTTCATATTTTATGGAAATGACTTTGACATTAATAATAGAGGATTTTTTTGGAAATCTAAATATTTGATTAGAAGAGCATATACAGTTTTTTTTGATTTTGAAAAAATGAGAGAAGAATTTGAAAATATTTTGATTGAAAATGAAACTGAATTTTTATTGGATATTGAAATTTACATATCTAACTCTCAGTGTTGGAAAATTTTTGATTATGATAAAATAAATAGTATTGTAGATATTACGAAAATAATGTTACTCCATGAATTTGGCTTATATAGTGATGAAATCCACGGACAAATAAAAATTCCAGCAAACAAGGAAAGAAAGCCTATAAATGTTGTTTACGATATATTAAAACAAAATGAACGACCAATGCATTTAATGGAGATTTTCTCTGAGTTTAAGAGTCTCTTGCCTAAGCACAAATACACTATAGAGAATAATCCTGATAAATTGCGTCCTTCTTTACAAAGACACGAAGATATAACATTTGTAAACAGAAAAAGTGTTTATACCCTCAAAGAATGGAAACACATTCCCAAAGGAACCATTCGGAATAAGATAGTTGAATTTTTGGATAAGAAAGATATACCCCAAACAGTAGAGAGCATTACAGATTACGTTAATTTATCTTTTCAAACGGCACAGAAAAATGTGCATAGCTCAATGCACTCGGGAAAATACTTTGTTCAATTTAAAGGCAATCTATTTGGGTTGAAAAGCAAGCAGTACTCACCTGAATTTAAAAAAATGACAGAGAAAGAAAATAAAAAAAGGAATTTCGAGCAACGACTAAACGATTTAGAAATTTTCATTGTTGAAAATGAACATTTCCCTTTTTCTGTATCCGAAAATTATGATGAAATTTCCCTTTATCGATGGTGGGCATTGATTGAGCAAGGTCGGAAAAAACTTTCAGAAAATCAGTATGACGAAGTTATTAGAATACAAAAAGTTTACTCTGATTACAAAATCGATAAAGATACTTACAAATGGAATTTAACTTACAACAAACTCAAAATTTTTCTTATTGAAAATAAACGTCAGCCATCAAGAAAAGGAGAAGAAAAGAGCCTATATACTTGGTTGTATAAAATAAAAGATGATTTTCTGAATAATAGATTAACGGAAGAGCAGCGCAGAAAATATATCGAATTAGTGAAATTGATTTAATATGCTTAAAAACAAAGACTTTAAATACAGATACTCAACAGGCAGAACAAATTTACCCTTTCATTTTTGCGAATTAGCTCTATCTAATAGCACCAAACTCGACATTGGATTAGGTTATTTTAGCTCAGCATCTATCAATATTCTTTCTGTTGGTTTTGCTCACTTCATTAGTAATGGAGGAGTGATGCGTATGTATATAAATCAACATTTAACAGAAGAAGATTACCAACTTTTAAGAAGCAATCAAGTTGTTGATTTCGAGCAATATACTCTGGACTCTTTTTTTGCGCTCAAATCTACTTTATCAAAAAGAGATGAACATTTCTTTAAGTGTTTATCTTATTTGATTCAAAACAACCGAATAGAAATAAAAATCGTAGTACCCAAAGAAGGTGGCTTAGCACACGAAAAGTTCGGTATTTTTACTGATAAATATGGAGATAAAGTTGCGTTTACAGGCTCGATGAATTTAACAGCATCTGCATTGTTGAAAAATATCGAAACCATTGAATGTACATGTTCGTGGAAAAGCAGTGACAATATTGAGCGAATTAGAATAAGTGAACAAGATTTCATCGAAATATGGAATGGAACAAGTAAAAATGTATTAGTTTTTCCGGCACACAAATTTTGTCAAGAAATTGTAAAAAACTATCCAAGTGTTGATGCTGACGAACTTTTATTGCAAGAAAAAATATTAATCAAGAAATTGAAAAATTCGATAATAACGGATGTGAAAACATTAAGAAGTACACCTTCAGTTGAACCACACTTTCCATCTAAATATCCCGAAGGCGCTAGACCATATCAAATTGAAGCGTACAGAGAATGGCTGAAAAATGAGAAGCGTGGAGTTTTTGCAATGGCAACCGGAACAGGTAAAACAATAACTTCGTTGAATTGTGCTTTGCAGGAATATCAAACTGACGGTGTTTACCAACTTTTAATACTAGTACCAACTATCGCGTTAGTTGAACAATGGATTGAAGAAATTGCATTATTTGATTTTAAAAACATAATTACGGTTTTTTCCGAAAATCCTAAGTGGCGACAGCAAATTGTAAAGTTGGAAGATAAAATAAGTAGAGGTAAAAAAGTGGATTTTGTTGTTGTGTCCACATATCAATCCTTTACAAACAAAGACTTTCAGCAAATATTGTCTAAGTTACCGGATTCGATAATACTGATTGCTGACGAAGCACATAATATCGGTTCGGAGACAGTGCGTGCAGTTTTTAGGAAGTTACACATCAAGCGAAGAATTGCTTTGTCGGCAACACCAAGTCGTATATACGATGAGGAAGGAACCTCGGAATTAGAAGGTTTTTTCAACGACAAACCGCCTTATCTTTATAACTTTCCGATGAGTAAAGCAATAGAAGAAGAACGGCTGATGAAATATTGCTATTATCCAAAAATAGCGTATTTAAACGATGTGGAAATGCAAGATTACGCTGAGATTACCGAACAACTTCTTCGATTATTTGATAGTACAACCAAGCAATTCAAAGATTCGCAAAAGGCTAAAAAATTATTAATGATTCGCAAGCGGATTTTGCATAAAGCAGAAGATAAAATACGTGTTTTCAAAGAAATAATTACCGAAATTGGACAGGATAAACTGAAGTATTGTTTTGTTTATGTTCCCGAAGGCAAAAAAATGTTCGATTCAGACGAAGCTGTTTTGCATTCCAATTCAGATAACGACAACGAAACCGATTTTTATGAAGAAAATATTATCGAAAAAATGCTTGAAATAACTAAAAATATTTTTCCGAACACGACTTGTAATACATATACAGGGAAAAACAGCAAAACGGAACGAAAAACCATTTTACAAGGATTTGAAAACGGACAAATCAATGTGCTTTTTGCGATGAAATGTTTGGATGAGGGCGTAGATGTGCCACGTGCCGAATATGGAATTTTTGCATCGAGTACAGGCAATCCACGCCAATTTATTCAGCGTCGCGGGCGCTTGCTTCGGCGACATCCGGATAAAACATTTGCACATATCTATGATATGGTAGTTGTTCCCGACTTTCAATCACAGTATTATTCCAAAGAATTTTGGAATATGGAACGAAGTTTGGTGCGAGGAGAGCTAAATCGTGTTGCTTATTTTGCTAATTTAGCCACCAATAATTATACGGGCGCACTACAAGAATTAGATGATGTGGCAAAATTTTACGAAATCATATTAGCTGAACTTATTTTGAATATCAATCAATAAAAACATATATTTAATGAAAGCAGAAGAAATTTTCAAGGAGGTTTTGAAATCGCCTGAATTACAATCGATTTTCCAAATTGCGACAGAAGAATTGAAAAATGTGAACTTACACGAAAAATCTGATTATCCTGTTATCGAAATTATCAAGGAAATAATAAACGGGCAAGAAAACCATAAAAATAAAGAGCAGATTTTCCAAATTATTCAAAAACAAATAATGCAATTATAGGATATGGGCACAATTATTAAATCCGTTGGTTTTCAGAACTTTTACAATTATTATGGAAGTTTCGATGAAAACACCTATCAGTTCAAAGAAGGCATCAACATCATAAATGCCGATAACAATATGGGCAAATCCAAATTCTACAATGGAATTCTTTGGATATTGAGAAACAGAGTGTATGACTCTGATACAAGAAAAATGGAGAATGCAGATTCTTCTTATTCGAAAATGGCTTCGGGCAAAGCAATAAATCAAGACGAAAACTTTGATATGGGCGTAAATATCACATTCATAAACGATGAAGACAAATATTCGGTTTCCAAAAAAGTGCAATTCAGAAAAAATGCCGACGGTTGGGTAACAAATGAGCTATTGGAAGTAATGCAAACCGTTGATAATAGGGATATTCCGGTTTTAGATATGAATGACAAAGAAAAAATTATCCAAAAAATCATTCCTGCAGAATTGATGAATTATGCACTGCTTCAGGGGGAAACCATGGAGCAAATAGTGGATTTGTCATCACGCAACGGTTTATCATCCACTATCGAGGCATTGGCAGGAATTAATAATTTAATTGAAATTTGCGATTTAAGCAAAGATTTATCGCAACGTACAAAGAAACTGTTTAATGATAAAGAAAGAGAGATTAACTCAACGAATAAAAAAATCACGGGCTTAATTCAAGAAAGAGAAACTCTTGAAGCAAGAATTGCAACTACTGAAACGCAAATTGAAACCTACAAAACCGAACTGTCGAAAGCAAAAGAGAAAAAAGAAATTTTGGAGGCGAATCTTATGAAAACCAAAGATAGAGAACGGTTTAGAGGGATGCTGAAAGGTTTCGAAAATGAAATAAAAAGACTGAAAGAGCAAAAAAACGAAAAAGAAAAGAATATTACTTCAATGTTGTTTTCTGAGACTTGCCCGTGGATGCTAATGGGAATGCGTGAGCAGATTTCAATTTTCGACCAAAAAAGACAAGAGCTTACAACTGATATTGCAACCCAAAAAGCGGTAGGCAGTCCAATTGTATTGCCCGAAGGGTCGCCAGACGTGCCCTCTCTGCAAAGAATGTTGCGAACAGAAACCTGCGAAGTTTGCGGTCGCCCTGCCCCAAAAGATGGAGAGCATTGGAAGCACATTAAAATGGTGTTGGAAAGACCTACAAACAATTCAAATCCAAACAGAAACAATTTCAATCATTTTTATAGTAGCATTCAAACTGCGGTAGGTGCCTTTGCTTTGAGTATTCCAAAAATAGATGAAAGTGTTTTGAATTACAGAGAAAAAATTGATGAGTTAGACGATTTAATTTCAGAAAAGGAAGACGAAAGAGAAAACGCAAGAAACGAATTTTTAAATGCGGGTGGTAGCGAAATTGGCTCAGACAATACCGACAAGCAGACTATAGCAGATTATACACTTGCCGAAAAAACAATTGATAAAAAAGAGGGAGAAATTAAAAAGGCAGAAGATGCCATAAAAGCTTGGAATATAAGGTTGAATCAAATAGAAACAGAAATTAATGAAATCGGGACATCAAAGGAGATTGACAAATTTCGCAACTTTAAAGAAACCATGTCAAGTATTGAGTATATTTTTAACAATGCAAAGGAGCGAATTTTTGATGAAATTCTGAATTCCTTGGAGATCAACGCAAACACGAAATATCAAGAGCTTACATACGGCAATCTTTCAGCAGGCGGTAGGTTAAACTTTAATAAGCAAGCAGACGGGACAGTGCAAGTGTCTATCAAAAATGTTAATGATGGCGAACTCACGGGACTTGGCACCGGTTTTCAGCGTATGAAGCAATTGTCAATCATTATGGCGATTATTTCCTCAAAAATTGGGAATAAGCGATTTGACTTTCCGTTTATTTCAGATGCGCCTTTCTCGGAATTTGGTGACAATTTTATAAATAATTTTTTTGCTATTGCACCCAAAGTCTTCACCCAAAGCATTATACTCATTAAAGAATTATACGATCCAAAATCTGATTCTTATTTGAATGACTTGGGGTTGAAGGTTCTGAAGAAAATGGAAAATAGCGAAATACCCGGTACATTCTACGTGAATGTTATTAAAGAAAAAGCAGATACAACAAATTTAGTAACAAAAAACAAACCTTATGTAAATTAGATTATTATGGATGGTTCACAATTGAGAGATTTAATCGGTCAAAAACGACCAAGATATAAAGAGCAATATAAGCCTTTGATTGAAAGTATTTCAAAAAAAGGAGATTCAAGTGGCAAAGGAGATTTTTCTTCTTTTGGGGCATTTTATCAAACTTATATGTATGCTTTTATAATTGGTTATAAATTAGGTAAACAGAACTTTATTCAACAAAGTGAAAAACATAATGAGTTTTTCATATTTTCACAATGGAACCCAATTCCAATCCGAGACTATATCGTCATGCTATTACTGAATAAATCTGAAGATTTTGGGTTTAGATGGATTGAATTAGAGGATGCGAATTCGGAAGTAATAGAAATTTTCGTTGCTGAATTTATCCGCCAAATGGAAGGCTACGCCAATGCAGGGTTTGAGTATCTGCAAAACAAATGGGATAATGAGAATATGATATTTCGCAATCCTTTCGTGTTCGTGAAATTATTGGAGGAATTAAATAGTTAATTTTCACACAATGCATTAATTTATGATTTCGTCCGATTATGCTTTAAAAATACTAAGTTATCCAGAAAGCTTCCACACGGAGCGCACTGCCTCTCCAGACAATATGGACAAATTCTGCCAGGCTATTTGTGCCTTTTCCAACGATATTTCAGGAAGCGGAAAGAACGGATATTTGATTATCGGTGTACACGATAATGGAAAATTATCGGGTTTAAAAGTAGATGACAAATTATTGTTGCAGATTTCCAATATCCGCACCGATGGAAATATTTTGCCACAGCCGGTGATGACAGTTGAGAAATTCACATTTGATGACGGTGAAGTGTTGGTTGCAGAAGTCCAGCCATCGGAATTTCCGCCGGTACGCTATCGTGGTCGTGTTTGGGTACGGGTTGGTCCCAGAAAAAGCATCGCCACCGAAGCCGAAGAAAAAATATTGATGGAGCGACGTTTGTCCAATGTACACACTTTTGACGCAATGCCTTGTTTAGGCACCAATATCAACGATTTGGACGTGAAACTGATCAAAAAAGAGTTTCTGCCTAAAGCCGTAGCTGAAGAAATTCTTGCTGAAGACAAGCGAAGCATTGAAGAACAACTGGCATCGCTTGGGTTTTATGACTTGCGTTACAACTGCCCGACAAACGGAGCTATTGTTCTTTTCGGTACAAATCCCGAACGTTATCTGCATGGTTCGTACATTCAATATGTCCGCTTTAAAGGAAAAGACCGTGCGAGCGATATCATCAACGAACATAAATTCGCAGGAAATTTATGTCAGGAACTTCCAAAAATTGATACTTTTATCGAAACAAGTATATCGCAGAAACGCCCTATTCCGGTGAGCGTACTGCGTGAAGAAACTGTTTCAAAATACCCTTACTGGGCAACCCGTGAGCTTTTGATGAACGCCATCATGCACCGCGATTACGAAACCAATGCACCCGTTCAGTTTTACGAATACGACGACCGCATCGAAGTGCTAAATCCGGGAGGATTGTATGGCAAAGTAAGTCCTGCTAATTTTCCTAATGTAAGCGATTATCGAAATCCTTTTATTGCTGAAGCCATGAAAGTGTTAGGTTATGTAAACCGCTTCAGCCGTGGTGTTTATCGGGTGCAGAAAGAGTTGGTTGAAAATGGTAACGGTGAGGCTGTGTTTGATTTTTCGTTGATAACTGCTTTTCGAGTAGTTGAGAATGTTTCGAAAAAATATTTTGAAGAAGGTTTTGGTGGGGATGGTAAGGAGGAAAAAGCCCAAGGAAAGCCCAATAAAAGCCCAATAAAAAGCCCAATAAAAAAGCCCAATAAAAATGAAACAGAAAATGAGATAGTCGAATTGCTTAGGCAAAATTCTGAGATTAGCCGTGAAGAAATGGCATATAAGCTAAGCAGGAGTGAAGATAGCGTGAGATACTATTTAAGAAAGCTGATGAAAGATGGAAAAATTGTTCGAGAAGGATCAAAAAAGACAGGAAAATGGATTGTTTTATAAAATGTAAGATACTTCCAAGAAACGTCCAAGAATTTCGTGAAAACACCAAAGAAACGAAACTTGTAAAAAATGATTTTTTAGAACTTAAGACAGTATGAGTAAGGTGTTGATATACAGTTAAATATATGGTATTTTATTTAAATTTAGGGAAGTGCGGTACAAACTCGATACAAATCATGAAGTGTAACTATTTGAAATTCAATGAGTAATCCCAAAACATGAAGCTGTTTTTATAACTGTCTGATAATCAAAAACAAGTAAATAGAATGTAAACGTTTATTTGTATCAAAAAAATTATAACTATTTAAAAATTAAGTGATTGAATTTTCTGTATCGGAAAGTAACTGTATAGTTGACAAATAGTTAAAATCAATAGGACACAATTAATACAGCACT
>DAIPML010000068.1:0-13275 GCA_036768735.1 Clostridiales bacterium
AAATAATGCCGCTGTAATAGTTTTGGTTTTTTGATTTTTGTGTAATTTGGCAAATAATAATTCCGGGGTGGACAGATTGTATTTAAAATCTATAGAAATGCAAGGGTTTAAGTCCTTTGCAGATAAAATAAATTTACAGTTTAATAAAGGGCTTACATCAGTTGTTGGGCCAAATGGCAGCGGGAAAAGCAATATTTCTGATGCTGTGAGATGGGTTCTCGGAGAACAGAGCATAAAATCCTTACGCGGCAGTAAAATGGAGGATGTTATTTTTGCCGGAACTCAGCACCGTAAGCCTGTTGGGTTTGCGCAGGTTTCTTTGACTATCGACAATTCAGACAAAGCAATTCCCATAGAATATTCTGAGGTGACAATCAGTAGGCGTGTATACAGATCTGGCGAAAGTGAATATTTTATTAATAAAACCTCTTGCCGCCTTAAAGACATAAATGAATTGTTCCTGAATACGGGAATTGGTAAAGAGGGTTATTCCATTATCGGGCAGGGAAGAATTGATGAGATTTTAAGCACAAAATCAGAGGATCGGCGGGCTATATTTGAAGAAGCAGCCGGTATCATGAAATACAAGTTAAGAAAAAAAGAAGCAGAAAGAAAGCTTGAAAGTACAAAGCAAAATCTTCTCCGTATAGAGGATATTGTCCTTGAGCTAGAATCACAGCTTGAACCTTTACGAGAGCAGGCTGAAAAGGCCAGAAGTTATCTTGCTCTAAGCAGTGAGCTTAAGGAGCTTGAGGTTAGCCTTTACCTTGACAGCATTGAGAAAATTAAAAATAAGGTTAATGAAATGGACTCACAGTTTCAGGGTATACAACAGGATATTCAAGCAGAAAATGAAAGACTCGAAGAAAAAAAGCAGGATAACAGGAGTAAAAACGAAAAGCTGGACAAGCTTAAAAAAAGTCTTGAAACCCTTAGAGAAGAAATATATGGGATAGAAAAGAACATGGGAAATTTAGAAAACCAGATTCGAATTAACGAAGAAAAAATAAGCCATATTGAATCTACAAACACCTCCTCAAAGCATGACATCGAAGGAACTCAAACAAGAATTGAGGCAATAGATGCTGATATTGCAAAAAAGCATAAGCGGCTTGAAACGCTTGAGCGTGAAAAGGGAAACTTTTCTCTTATGCTTTCGGAAGCTGAAGAAAAGCTTTCCGATATTATTGCTCGGCTTGATGAAAGTGAGCGCCGTATAGAGCTTATGAAGCAGGAGGTTATGGATAAGCTGGATGACTTGTCTGAATCTCGTACACGACGCAACAGCTTAAAAAATGAAAGCGAAGCATTTAAAGCAAGACATCAGAAAGTTAATGCGGATATACAGAAGATTTTGCTGGATAAAGATAAGGAAAGCATGCAGCTTGAGGAAGTGCAAAATGGTCTGAGAGCACAAAAGGAAGCCTTAACAGCTAAAAAAGAAGAGCTTAGTAAAAATGAGGATGCTTTACAGAAGGGAAAAAAGAAGCTTGAAGATTTGCGTCTTGAGCAAAACAGGATATTGCAGGAGCTTCAAGGTTCGAAATCACGTTTAAAAGTTCTGAAGGACATGGAAGTTAGTCTCGAAGGATATAGCCATAGCGTAAGAGCGGTGCTTAAAGCATGCAGCGATAACAGTGATTTTTCAGGAGGAATCCACGGTGCATTAGCTCAAGTGATTGAAGTAAAGGAAAGGTATGAAACAGCCGTTGAAATCTCCCTTGGTGCAGCCCTGCAAAATATAATAACAAAGGACGAGCATACTGCAAAAGAGGCTATCCGTTTTTTAAAAGAAAAAAAGCTCGGACGAGCTACATTTTTGCCAATTACCTCTGTAAGACCACGTGACTTAGATGAAAACACAAAAAGAAGTCTTGAAAAAGAACCCGGTTATTTGGGGATTGCACCTGAGATGGTTCAATGCGAACCAATGTTTAGGGGTATAATATCAAACCTTTTAGGCAGAACTGCAGTAGTTGAAACAATAGAGGATGGTATAGCAATATCAAGGAAATATGGGTATAGCTTTCGTGTGGTTACATTAGATGGAGAACTTTTAAATCCCGGAGGGTCAATGTCCGGAGGAAGCCAACCATCAAAAACCACCAGCCTTCTTGGAAGAAGCCGTATAATCAAAGAGCTTGAGGACAAGATTACCGAATTAAATAAACACCATACGATGTTAGAAGAAAAGTGCGGAAAAAAAGCATTGAATCTCAACGAGTTGGATCAGGATATAAATGTCCTTCAAAAGGAGCGTCAGAATCTTGAGCTAATTGTCTTAAGAGAAGAAAACAGGGTGCTTAGTATCCAGGATAATATGAAAAGCCTTGTAGCTCAACAGGAAATGCTTCACGCTGAAAAAAATGAGTTAAATGAAAACATAAAATCAGTTGAATGTGAAGTTCTTGAGGAGGAAAAGCGTCTTTCAACAATCGAGGAGGTTATTTCCGAGCTTAAAAAGACAATTTTGGAGAATCAGCTAAAGAACAAGGAAGAGCAGACTGACCGTGATGCAGTGCATATGGATATCAATGATTACAAGGTATCTGTTAACTCTATATTGGAAAGCATAGATCAAACCACCGAGAACATCGAGCACCTTAACGAGGAGAAAAAACTGCTTAACAAAGACATCGAAAAGCGTCTGGCTGCGCAGGAGAAAAACAAGGAGAGAATTGAGACCCTGAAAGCAGATATATTTAGCCATAAGCAGAAAACACAGGAGCTGCAGGAGATAAATACAGGCAAAAGCCTTAAGCTTGAGAGCCTGCAGGAAGAGGTTTCGATTTTGGAGGTGGAATTATCCGGAATGTTGGATGTTTTAACCTCCCATAATGAAGCAATCAGGTTGCTGCAAGAGGAGTATGGAAAGCTTGAGGTTAAGAAAGCCAAGCTCCAGACAGAATTGGAAGCCACCCAGAACAGGTTATGGGATGAATATGAATTAACATTTGGAACCGCGGCAGAATATAAAAAAGAGATCAATAATATCAGGCAGACTCAAAATCGGATTTCCGAGTTGAAAGCGTCAATAAGAGAGCTTGGACCGGTCAATGTTTCCGCAATAGAGGATTACAGCAAAACTAAGGAAAGGCACCACTTTTTATCAAACCAGAAGGAGGATCTTGTAAAATCCGAGGAAAAGCTTAACAGAGTTATTAATGAAATGCTTACAGTAATGAGGAAACAATTTCTTGAAGAATTTGAACGCATAAATGTTAATTTTAATACTGTTTTCAGAGAGCTTTTTGATGGTGGTAAAGCGGAGATCCTGCTGGAGGATCCGGATAATGTTCTTGAATGCGGCATTGATATTATTGCACAGCCACCGGGGAAGAAGCTTCAGAATATGCTGCTTTTGTCAGGTGGCGAAAGAGCAATGACAGCAATAGCTATACTGTTTGCAATACTAAAGCTTCGTCCGGCACCGTTTTGTATTCTTGACGAAATAGAAGCAGCGTTAGACGATGTAAATGTATATAAGTTTGCAGATTATGTTAGGAAATTTACAAAATCCACACAATTTATAGTAATTACCCATAGAAAAGGAACAATGGAATCATCAGATGCGCTTTATGGTGTAACCATGCAGGAGTTTGGCGTTTCATCAGTTGTTTCATTAAAGCTCGATGAATCAAAAAGAACCGATTTGGGAGCAGATGTGGGTTAAAACGATAGTGTTAAATAACTTATGAAAACTACGACAAAAGGTAGATAATGATGGAGGCGAAACGAATGGGCTTTTTTGAAAAATTAAAAAGCGGTCTTAAAAAAACACGGGAAAGTATAACACATAAGGTTGATGAACTGCTGGTTTCTTTCGGCAAGATAGATGAGGATTTATTTGATGAGCTTGAAGAAATTCTTATAACCTCAGATATTGGCGTTGAGACAACCGTTAAAATAGTTGAAAAACTTAAGGAGCGTGTTAAAAAGGAAAGAATAACAAATGCTCTTGATGTTAAGAAGATTTTAAAAGAAGAGGTTGCATTAATACTCGGCACAGAAAAGGAAGAGCTGAAGCTTAATACAAAGCCGTCCATTATAATTGTCATAGGCGTTAATGGGGTAGGGAAAACAACATCCATCGGCAAAATATGTAATGTACTAAAGCAGCAGGGTAAAAAAGTTATGATGGCTGCAGGGGATACTTTCCGTGCGGCAGCTATTGACCAGCTTGAAATATGGGCAAAGAGATCTGGCGTTGATATAATTAAACATGCAGAAGGAGCAGATCCATCTGCAGTTATTTACGATGCAATAACAGCTTCCAAAGCCCGAGGATATGATGTAATAGTATGTGACACAGCTGGAAGGCTCCATACCAAAAAGAATTTAATGGAGGAGCTTAAAAAAATATTCAGGGTTATAAGCAGGGAGCTTCCGGATGCAGATACTGAAACACTGTTGGTTTTGGATGCAACAACAGGTCAGAATGCTGTTTCACAGGCAAAGAACTTCACAGAAGCTGCCGGGGTAACAGGATTGGTATTAACAAAGCTTGATGGCACAGCAAAGGGAGGAATTGTCGTAACCATAAAATCTGAGTTGAACATACCTGTAAAATTTATTGGTGTAGGTGAACATATAGATGAACTTCAGCCATTTGATCCCAAAGCATTTGTGGATGCACTATTTTCGTAATACGAAAAATTACAAAATGTATACCATAATTTCGCCGAGAGCATAGCTTTTAAGCAGCAGAACTACGAAAACTTATTAACTCACACAATTTTCACACCTAAACGTCCAATACACTGAGGGAAAGTTGAGTTAACTAATTAATTTTTTT
Organism: Clostridiales bacterium; assembly: GCA_036768735.1. Lineage (GTDB taxonomy): Bacteria > Bacillota > Clostridia > DSM-8532 > DSM-8532 > JAAYGP01. Next base: position 4,796 of record DAIPML010000068.1, read on the forward strand.
AAAAAAAAATTTGACAAAGACAATTAATTTGTATAGAATAGAAAAAATTTATTAAGATTTGATTTTACCGCATTAACCAAGCACTATATATGTTGAAGCAGAAATGGAATTGATGCACGTGCCATTTGTTTTGTCATAGCCCTGAACAGGCACATGTGCAATATAAATTGAAAAAGAATCGGCTTACAAATACCACCAAATATAATTAAATTCTTTTTCAATTTATATAACGAGGCTAAGATGTCCCCCACCTCTATAGGTGGCGGGTACCTATTTTACACAACAGGCGGCGAGTCAAAATCTTCCGCCTCGTTGAAATGGTGTGTTGAAATTGCTAAGCAATTTCTTCCGTTATTTTAAGATGATTTTTAAGTTAATGAAGTAAAATCAATATCGAAGGAGGAGAGATTATGGCACGCATATATTCAGACGTTTCCAGAACATTCAGTGAGTTTTTACTACTTCCGAATTTAACAACAAAGGATTGTAAACCCAATGATGTTAATTTAGCGACACCGATATCCAAATACACAAAGGGGCAGAAGCCGGTAATCAGTCTAAACATCCCAATTGTATCAGCTATAATGCAATCTGTTTCAAATGATACATTAGGAATAGCTCTTGCAAAATGCGGAGGACTCTCATTTATTTTTGGTTCACAGTCAATTCAAAGCCAGCTTGATATGGTAAGAAAGGTTAAAAAACACAAGTCCGGTTTTGTTGTCAGCGATTCCAATGTTTCAATCCACCACACACTCAGTGATATTCTTGCAATAAAAGAAAAAACAGGTCATTCGACCATTGCTGTCACAGAAGATGGTTCTGCTAACGGAAAGCTGTTAGGTATTGTTACCGGCCGCGATTACCGTTTAACCCGCGATCCTCTCAATAAAAAAGTTGAAGATTTTATGACACCTTTCGAAAAGTTAATTGTAGGTCAACTGGGAATCACATTAAGTGAAGCCAATGATTTAATATGGGATCATAAGCTAAACAGCCTTCCTATCATTGACAAGGATCAGAATTTGCAATACCTCGTGTTCAGGAAGGATTACGATGATCACAAACAAAATCCCGAGCAATTGCTGGATTCTAAAAAACGTCTGCTTGTTGGTGCCGGCATTAATACCCGCGATTATTCGGAAAGAGTTCCTGCTCTTATTGATGCAGAAGCGGATGTATTATGTGTTGACTCATCCGATGGGTACACCGAATATCAAAGGGAAACAATCCAGTATGTCAAGAAAAATTATAACAATGCGATAATTGGTGGAGGAAATGTTGTAGATAGGGAAGGTTTTATATATTTGGTTGAGTCCGGAGCGGACTTTGTGAAGGTTGGCATCGGTGGAGGTTCTATTTGCATTACCCGTGAGCAAAAGGGAATCGGGAGAGGGCAGGCAAGTGCGGTTCTTGAAGTTGCAAAAGCAAGGGATGAGTATTTCGAGAAAACCGGTGTATATATCCCTATATGCTCTGACGGTGGAATTGTTCATGACTATCATGTTGTTCTCGCGTTAGCGATGGGTGCTGACTTTGTTATGATGGGACGCTATTTTGCAAGGTTTGATGAGAGCCCGAACAAAAAAGTTAAACGTGGCAACAGTTACGTTAAGGAATACTGGGGTGAAGGCTCAAATAGGGCAAGAAACTGGCAGAGATATGACCTTGGTGAGAGTGTTAACCTGAAATTCGAAGAAGGTGTTGACAGCTACGTACCTTATGCGGGTAAACTGAAAGACAATTTAGATGTTACCCTCAGTAAAATCCAATCAACCATGTCCAGTTGCGGAGCAAGGACTATTAAGCAATTACAGGAGACCGCAAGGATTACGGTTATTTCATCCACAAGCCTTATAGAAGGCGGCGCTCACGATGTAATATTAAAGGAAAGTGAATATTGATTTTCGTTATTTAGACACGAATTGATGCACATGCCGGGTTTTTGGTAGCCAAAAAAGAAGCATGTGCATTATTCATATTGTATATTTTACTTTGAATCCGCTAATACTGTTGAGAGACAGATCTTGGGGAGGTTTTTTCTTGGATTCAAAAGTATATTTTGCTGACAGGGTTGTTGAGAAAGAAAAAGATAAAGAAAAAGAAAGCGAAAATGATAAATTAAATAATATAAAAGAATTGGGGACGGTGGAAATTCAGGACAGAGGAAGGAATATCCACTGTCTTACGGTTATTGGACAAATAGAAGGTCACATGATATTGCCACCTCAGAATAAAACGACTAAATATGAGCATGTAATACCGCAGTTGGTTGCAATTGAAGAGGACAAAAACATTGACGGACTCCTGCTCATACTAAACACGGTGGGTGGAGATGTTGAGGCTGGATTGGCGATTGCCGAGATGATTGCCAGCATGTCAAAGCCAACTGTTTCACTTATTTTGGGTGGCGGTCATAGCATTGGCGTACCAATGGCTGTTTCAACAAACTATTCATTCATTGCACCATCTGCAACAATGACTATTCATCCGCTGCGGTTGAACGGCATGATAATTGGAGTGCCACAAACATATGAGTATTTTGACAGAATGCAGGAGCGGGTAGTTGATTTTGTATCAAAAAATTCAAGCATTTCAAAGGAAGGCTTCCGTAAGCTGATGCTAAAAACAGGTGAGCTTGCTAATGATGTGGGAACTGTCCTCTTTGGGCAGGAAGCTGTTGATCACGGTATAATCAATGAAGTTGGCGGACTTGCAAGTGCTCTTAATAAGCTCTATAAATTCATAGATAAGTATCATGGACAAAAAGGGACACAAAAAAAAGCAATTCGCAAAAGTAAAAAAACCCAGCCCGAAAGGAGCAATAAGCAATGATATATTCTGTTGTTCCTTATGAACATATTTTTTATAATGCCGAAGAAAATGCATCATTGCGCATGGAAGTTAACTTACACGGAGAACAGGTTGTTCTTTTAAAAAACTCTGACAGCACTTACACAATAGAGAGACTTTTATCTACAAATCCGAAATCATATTTAAAACCTGAGCTTTTGCCTGGTACTCTGCTAATGACTGTTTCATCGGTTAAAGAAGCTCCGGGGGTAACATGGGAGATATTGAACAAGGACTGAAAAACGAAAAAATAAAGCTTACAATAACCGGCTTATTAGCCGGCTTTATTAATGGATTATTGGGATCGGGTGGTGGTGTTCTGGTTGTCCTGTACCTGACCATAATTGCAGGTATAGCTCAAAAAAAGTCACAAGCAACAGCTATTGCAGTCATTTTGCCGTTAACGATTCTAAGTAGTGTTATATATGCAAAAGATGGATATGTAGATTGGCCGGTTTTGTGGAAGGTGGCATTGGGAGGCATAGTAGGTGCAATTTTCGGAGCTTGTTTGCTTAACAAAATTAAGGGGAAATTCTCAAAAAAATTATTTGCAATTTTTTTATTTTTAGCAGGGCTAAGAATGCTTTTTAAATAGTGATGTGATTAGCTTTTCGGAAAGTAGCAAAGGAATGCTTTAAAAATAATGATGGATTAGTATCTTGGAAGTAGCATAAGAATGCATCAGAAATTATGATGGATTTGTATTAAAGAAATTATCTTAGGAATACTCTTCAAATAACAATAAATTAACTTCTAAGAAAGCAGTAGAGGTGAGGGAAAAGTGCTTGAAGCGATATTAGGGTTTATAGCGGGGACTGTAAGTGGAATGGGAATGGGAGGAGGAACCATTCTTATTCCGAGCCTTGTATTATTTGCCGGTATAGAGCAAAAAACAGCCCAAGGAATAAATCTCTTGTATTTTTTACCCGTCGCTGTTTCTGCTTTGATTTTTCACATTAAAAACAAACAATTAAAAACACGGAATATAGCATTTTTAATTGGTGGTGGATTATTGGGAGCCTCAATAGGATCTTTACTTGCTATTCGTATTGAAAACGATTTTCTTAAAAAAATTTTTGCTGTTTTTCTTGTGGTAATGGGGATATATGAGCTTTTTTGCAAGGGTAAAACCGATGATTGTCAAAATATTAACAAAACCGCTTGACATTTTGAATGATAGGATTATAATAAAAACAACATATAGGTTGATACTATATTATGATTATCATAGGTAGCAACTTCCTGCAGTTAAACCTGCAGGAAAAAGTCGTTTTACGACTTCCTGGGAAGCAATCATAATATGACAGCATTAAACAACAATTATTTGTTTTCTCAATATTAATAATGCGATAAATTCTATTCAACCTATAATCTATAGTGCCGGATGATGATTGAAGGAGAGTAGCTAAAAGGCTCACCGAAGGGGGAAATCTCTCAGGTAATAAGACTTTAATCGGACGGACCTCTGGAGAGACCTTAAACGGCGCCGAAGGGGCAAGCCTGATGTTGATCTTACAGGTGTATCTCTCAGGCAAAAGGACAGAGTTACGTTAAAATGTTATGGCGTTATCGCCATTGCTTTTAATATTTTGTCACAGGTAAACAGAGGTCAAACTATATGGTTTGACTTATTTTTTTAGGGAGGGATAACTTTGGCGAAGATTATCGTAACGGACAAAATGGCACCGGATGGTATTGAATATTTGAAAAGTAAGGGATTTGAAGTTGATACTCCATTCGGTATTTCTAAAGAAGAACTGCTTGAAGTAATAGGCAAATATGACGCAATAATTGTTCGCAGCGCAACAAAGGTTACCAAGGAAGTAATTGAGCGTGGTGTAAACCTTAAGGTTGCAGGTAGGGCAGGAAACGGAATTGATAATATTGATGTGGATGAGTGCACAAAAAGTGGTATAGCAGTTGTTAACACACCTGAGGGCAATATTATGGCTGCAGCAGAAATGGGTGTAGCCATGGCTTTTTCCATATTCAGGAATATTCCACAAGCCCACCATGCAGCTAAGAATAAAGACTTCAGACGCAACAAGTTTGTGGGTGAAGAGCTTGATGGTAAAGTTGTCGGAATCATCGGAGTCGGCAAGATCGGCTCCATAGTAGCAAAGAAATTACTGGGTGTTGGCATGAAGGGTGTAGGCTTTGACCCATATGCATCCGATGATAAATTTAAACAGCTTGGAATTACTCGCTGCGAAACCCTTGAGGAACTGCTAAAAGTATCTGATCTAATAACTCTTCATATACCGAAAAGTCCGCAAAATGTTGGTTTAATCGGAGAAAAAGAATTAAAGATCTGCAAAAAAGGAGTGCGCATTGTAAATGTCGCCCGCGGTGGAATGATTGATGAAAAAGCGTTATACAACGCCATTGTTGATGGGCATGTCGCTGCTGCAGCTCTTGATGTTCAGGAAACAGAGCCTAATTTTACAAAGAAACCTGAGGAACAGGATTATTGGAATCCACTTCTTGAGCTTGATAATGTAGTATTCACACCGCATTTGGGTGCTTCCACAAAAGAAGCTAATTATAATGTCAGCATTGGTGTGGCAAAGCTTGTTGAAGGAGTTTTGAACGGAGAGCTTGTACCGGCTGTTAATATGCCTCCGATGTCCGGAGATATTAATGAATTAAAACCATATATTGAGTTGGCAGAGAAGCTTGGCAGCATATATTATCAGGCAGAAAAAGACCGTGTCACCAAGATAGAAGTTATATATAGGGGTGATGTTGGAATACTTCCCACAAAACCGATTACACTTTCTGCTATTAAAGGCTTTTTGAAAAGTGCCGGAGATACGGATGTAAATTATATAAATGCTGAGTTAAAGCTTAAAGAGCTGGGAGTTCATTTAGTTGAGAGCAAGCATTCGAGCCTGGATAAATATACTAATCTTATTACTATAAAGTTTACAAATGTGAAAAAGGATCTATCCGTATCAGGAACAGTGTTTGCCAAGGATGTTGTTCGTATAGTTGATTTCTTTGGATATAAGCTGGATTTTGAGCCAACACCACATGTTATTGCGCTTCAAAACAAAGATATTCCCGGCATTATTGGTAAAGTTGGAACATTGCTGGGCGAGAACAATATAAACATTGCAGCTATGCAATGGAGCCGCAACAAAAGAGGGGATAAGGCAGTTTCCTTTGTCAGCGTTGATGTGGATATTTCCGATGAATTGCTTGAGACTCTCTCAAAAATGGACGGAATCCTAATAGCATCAAGACTCCACTTATAAGACAACTATAGTTTATCGTTTTTTTTAGACAAATCAGGGGGATGGCTTTGTATTTCAAATGTCATCCCCCTTACTCTAAGCTTCTTCAATCTTACATAGCAAAACATCATCATAATTGCTCTTATTGCAGCAGCACGGCAGTAAATTCTGAATTGCTTTGAGCTGCTTGGCATTGAACCTGTTGAAGAAATGGGTTGAAGAAATGTAATGACAAATGATGACGCATGTGGATGCAGATCAATGCGTTTTGTGTTAATATATTTATCGATGGTAACGAATTGTCACAATTCGGGGAACGATAGCTGTATACCTCAGAAAGTTGAAAATTAGCGTTAATTAAATATATATCGGAGGAATTTTTATGCCTGTTAGGGTAGGTTGTATTTCCCTTGGATGTCCTAAAAACTTGGTGGACAGTGAGATAATGCTTGGGATTTTGCAAAAGGGAGATTTTGAAATAACAACAGATTTGATGAAAGCGGAGGCTATAATAGTTAATACCTGTGCCTTTATCGGAGATGCTAAAGAGGAAGCGGTGGATGCCATATTAGAAGCTGCACTGCTTAAGAAAACCGGTAACTTGAAGGCTTTGGTTGTAACAGGCTGCCTTGCTCAAAGATACAAAGAAAATATAATAAATGAAATCCCGGAGGTTGATGTTGTTGTTGGAACCGGCAATATTCCAGAAATTAGAAAAGCAATTGAGACTAAATTAAGCGGAGATAAGGAAAATGTTCTTTATACCGATGAACCTGACGGTACCGGCTATTTAGATAACAGGCGAGAACTGTCTGAAGACGGAGCATCTAAGTATTTAAAAATTGCGGAGGGGTGTAGCAACTTTTGCACCTATTGTATTATTCCAGCTTTAAGAGGACCGTTTCGCAGCAGGACAATCGAGAGCATTTTAACCGAGGCTGAATTTCTGGTTAAAAAGGGAGCAAAGGAGCTTATTATTATTGCCCAGGATGTCAGCAGGTATGGTGAAGATAATTATGGAGAATCAAAGCTGGTTGATTTGATAAGGAAATTGTCTGAAATAGAAGATTTAAAATGGATTCGTTTGTTATACTGTTATCCTGAGCGTATAACCAAGGAGCTTATTACTGAGCTTAAAACTAATCCAAAGCTTGTTAAGTATTTGGACATACCAATACAACACGCCTCAGATAGCATACTTAAAGCAATGGGAAGAAAAAGCAGAAGAGAAGATTTAATAGCGTTAATGACTATGCTCCGGAAGGAAATATCGGATATAATACTAAGGACTACCTTAATATCAGGATTTCCGGGCGAAACGGAAGAGGACTTTCAACTTCTTTGTGATTTTATAAAGGAATACCAATTTGACAGGCTTGGTGTTTTTGCATATTCCAGAGAAGACGGCACACCTGCTGCAATAATGAAAAACCAGGTAGCCGAGGCAACTAAGCAGAAAAGACGAAATATTCTTCTTGATCTACAGCAAGAAATTGCGCTTGCAAAAGTGGAAAAAAGAATAGGGAAGACTTATGAGGTTGTAGTTGAAGGGGTGGCTGACGACGGTATATTTTATTATGGGCGTTCCTATGGAGAGGCTCCCGAGATTGATCCTGTAATATATATAGCTTCAGCAGAGCCTTTAGAAATAGGCGCTTTTGTGAGAGTCAAAATTTTAGATGTAAACAATATGGATCTGATTGGAGAGGTTGTAGATTATGATTAATTTGCCCAACAAATTAACTATCCTAAGAATAATATTGATACCGGTTATTTTAATATTGCTCTTACCCGTATATTCAGGGAAAATGCTTTTACCTTATTCGGTTGAGGTAAGCAGAACAGCCGCCGCCGTCATATTTGTTCTGGCAGCACTTACAGATATGCTTGATGGGGCTATTGCCAGAAAAAGAAATTGTGTTACGACTTTTGGAAAATTTCTTGATCCTATTGCGGACAAGCTGCTAGTGATATCATCTTTGATAGCACTGGTTCAATTAGGGGAGGTATCAGCATGGGCTGTGGTTATTATCATAGCAAGAGAATTTATAGTTACCGGAATACGCATACTTGCGGCCAATGATGGTGTTGTTATAGCCGCAAGTGGTCCTGCTAAGATAAAAACTTTCTCACAGATGGCTGCGATTCTCCTAATTCTGATTAATAATTTTCCGTTTTCTCTTTTCATAGATGTACCGATAGGGCAGATATTACTTTGGATTGCTGTAATATTAACTATTTATTCAGGATATGATTATCTTAAGGCAAATAAGGATAGAATCAAGGGATAGTTGGAAATAAAAATGGCGAAACAATACATATTGCATTCAATAAAAAAATAGTATATACTGATTAGCAACAGGAAATATTATCTGGTAATAATATTATCAA
>DAIPML010000069.1:0-13208 GCA_036768735.1 Clostridiales bacterium
GGTACACGGGCTCATATACCTTATCATGAACATAGTAAGGGTAGTAACCGGCATATATTTTTACTCCGACAACATCGGGTCTTGAAAGCACCCTTTCAATATTGTCCAGCTCGGCAGCACCATTTCTTTCAAGCAAAACAGGGTTTATTCCCGGGAATACTGCCACAAACCCCGGTCCACCGTTACTGTATGGGAAAGACATAGCATATTTATATGATACTTGTTCCTGCTGGTGACGATAGAAATCAGCAGTAGTGAAGGTTGTATTGAAATGAAATGTGTTGTAAAATATTCTCAAAGTTACCTAGCAAGCTGCTGCACTTTTATTTGGCAACTTGCTGTACTTTTATTTTATAATACACACAATAGAACAAGTTCATTCACAATATCGTCAACAAGTAGAAGAAATCCTAAACAATTAAGACACATTCGGAATATTGAGCGGCACAATAGAATGGTTTAAAAAAATAAAAAATAAAAAAATTAATATTTAATATTTAATATTTAAATTTCATATAATACCACTACAAAATGAAATAAAATTCAAAAAAATATTGCTTATTTCGGGGCAAGGTGGTATAATATGGGTAGATATAAGTATAAAATTAAGAAAATAGGAGGTATAAGCTTTATGACAACTCAGACTTATAAAAAACTTGATTTAGATAAGATTAGGAACAAAAAATCAACAATTGTTTCTTCTAAGGAAGCTTTAGAAAAAATCACTCCTATTGATTGGTCTAAAGATGTTTTGTCAGGCAATAAAAAAGTAATTATTAGTCGATAAATTTGAGAGGTTGTAATGTGCAATATTGGCGATATCATAGTGATTGATCAATATAAACATAATGGACAAGTTCTAGATAAGCATTCATTTGTTGTTTTGGATAATAGTAATGGTAAAATTCGTGGATGTGATTATAATTTATTATGTAATGTAATGTCATCATTTAAAAGCGAAAAGCATAAAAAATCAAAGATGAGTTATGCGGGGATTTTCCAGTAGTGTTTGATGATGTTGATGTAAATGGGAATCAGGATAGTGGGTATATCAAAGCAGATCAATTGTATTATTTTGATTCTAAAAAGATTAATTACATAGTAATAGGAAATCTTAAAATTGAAATATTTAATTTGCTAATAGAATTTATACAAGAATTAGAAATTAATATTGAAGAAATAACTGATAATTTATAAAGACTCCCACTATTTGGGGGTTCTTTGTTTTACTTGAAGTTTCTAAATTGTGCTATTTATAATTGGATGAAGGTATTCCGACTTTCTGCTCATTGGAAGCTTAGGCTTACCAAGTTTTTTACTTGAAGTTGCATAGCCCAGTAAACTCGTTCAGAAGAGCCGAACTAAAGAGTTTTTACTTGTAAAATACCGAAGCCCCGATGTTCAGCTTTAGCTGAACGAGTTCATTATGACTTTGGTTCTAAGTATAATTATACAACATCAATTTTTATATTGACATTATTATAGAAGTGATGTATTCTATTTATAGAAACGATTCTACAACATTCAGTCCACAAATGACAGCATAGAGAGGTGAGGCATTGAAGAAAGTTACAATTAAAGATATTGCAAGGGAAGCAGGTGTAAGCATATCGGTAGTTTCATATGTTTTAAATAATAACACAAATGTATCAATTTCCGAAAAAACAAAGGAAAAGGTCATCAATGCCGCCAAGAGCCTTAATTATACTCCAAACAGTATTGCAAGAAGCATGCGGACTAACAAATCCATGGTAATTGGTCTGGCAACCCTTTGGAATGTATCGGATTCGGTTTTTACAGAAACTCTTAAGGGTGTTGACAGTGTAGCCCAAAAAAACGATTATTCGGTTATATATTGCAATCTTCAAAAGGATCAAAAAGGTGATAAGATAGTAACACTTTATAACCAACGGCAGATAGATGGTGTTATTCTTTTATCCTATGACGACTCAAGCGGAGGCTTCAATGAAACTGATTTTATAAAAAATGTTAAGAAAAACAACATGCCAAATGTAATCATAAACGGAAGCACGGAATTTCCGGAAGTCAGCTATGTGTATATAGATTATTATGCCACGGCATATATGGCGGTTGATCATCTATACAAGCTTGGACACAGGAAATTATGCTATATGTATCCGAATAAGAGCGAAGAAAACAGTATACAATCGATTCAAAGAATTAATGGTTACAAGGATGCGGTAGAGCAAATTGGCATTTATAGCAGCACCTTTTTACTTAATATCGATAGCTTAAACAAATTACCGGAGCTTATGACTTCCGGTGACAGACCTACGGCAATTGTTGCAAATAAAGTTAATTACGCTGTTCATCTTTTAAAGATGTGTATTAAGCTTGGAATAAGGGTGCCGGATGATGTTTCTGTTATAGCATGTAATGATGATCATTACGCCAGTTATCTTACCCCTCCTCTGACAACCGTGAAAGTACCTATATATGAAATGGGCGAAAAAAGTGCGGAATTGCTTTTTGATTCATTAACGAACCGAAAAACAGATATTAAGATTAAGCTATCAAACAAGATTATCGAAAGGGAATCATGTAGTAAGGTTAAACAAGGTAAACTCGTGTAAATTCGTGCGGTCATTGAGTCCATTGCATCTATTGCTACTATTGTGAACATAATGAAGAGGGGTAATTTTTTTTGTCTACCATAGAAACGTTTCTATAAATTAATTTTATGAAAGGGGATTAATATGACTGAGTTCAAGGAAGATTTAAAAAGGTATGCAAAATCGATAGGGATAGACCTTATTGGGTTTTCTTCGGAAAAACGGTACAAGGATGCTAAGGCAGGTGAAAACCCGTTTGAGATTTTTCCCGAAGGAAAGACAGTGATTCTACTGGGTAAAAGGATAACTCGCGGTGCTTTAAGAGGAATTGAAGAAGGAACCAATTTCGCCGACTATTCATTTTTTGGTTCTTCATGGCTTGATAACAATGCTAATTCACTAATGTGCTATGAATTAACAAGGTATCTTGAAGATCGCGGCTATGAGGCTGTTCCTGTTTATCCGAACCCAACAGAATCAAAAGGGATGGGCGTTTCGGTTGGTGAAGAAAAGGCTGCGCCTAATGTAGCGCCTGACTTTGCATATGCGGTGGTAGCAAGCGGATTAGGTGAAATAGGGTATTGCGGAGAAATATTGACCCCGGAATTTGGTCCTCGGCAACGATGGCAAATGATTATAACAGATGCGGAGATTGAAGAGGATCCGATTTTGGAAGATAGTATTTGCACACTTTGCGAGAAATGCGCAAAAGTATGTCCTTTAAGTGCAATAACCGGCAGCAGGATAATTGAAGTTTGTGGTAAACAAATGAAAACAGGTGTTATAGACTATAGCCTTTGTAAAAAATGTAATAATGGAGCGTTTCCAAACAGATTGATGAGTGGAGCCAAGCCGGACAGAATGGCAGCACTTTGTGTAAGAACATGTGTGAATGAACTGGAAAAAAATAAAAAGATAAAAAATACTTTTGAGAAGCCATTCCGAAAAAGAAGTCCCTGGGCTATTGATATATTCGATAAGAGTATAGATATTAAGGAAGAATGAACTCGTTCAGCTTAAGCTGAAATCACGCATTTTTACGCAGTAAAATACGCACCACAAGCCTCGACCCGTTAACAAATGAGCGTACCAAAGGAGTGTACCAAAGGAGCGTACCAAAGGAGCGTACCCACCGGAACGCTCCCCCAAGAAGGATACCCTAACCCACCGGAACGCTCCCAAAGGAACGCACCACAAGCCTCGACCCATAAACAAGGAACCCCAACTTATAGACGTGGGGTGTTATAAAAATGATAAATTTATCCATAAATATAGGAGGTGGCTTATTTTGATACTTACTTCTGAAATGATTAAAAAAAAGGCTGAAGATCTGGGAATTGATGTGCTTGGAATCGGCAGTATCGATAGATACGCAAATGCTCCGTTGCTTATGAACCCTAAAACATACTTTCCGGAAGCAAAGTCTGTTGTTGTGATAGGCATGCGAATTCCAAGAGGATCTTACAGAGGGATAGAAGAGGGTACCCATTGGCACAATTATACATTTTATGCATATAATCGATTGAACTCCCTTTTCAGACCACGACTTACTTATGAACTTGCCTGTTATATTGAGGATCATGGCTGGGAAGCAGTTCCTCACTATCCTGCCGTTCCCGAACGAGCAGCTTCCACGAAGCCTGTTGCTGATGGAAAGGTTCCCCATGATGTTGTTTTCAGTATCAGATTGATGGCTGTTGGTGCAGGTGTGGGAGAAATGGGTCATTCAAAAGTATTTCTTACAAAAAAATTTGGACCTCGCATCCGCCTGGGATGTATATTAACAGATGCCGAGCTGGAGCCGGATCCCATTATTGAACCAGGAACAATTTGCAGTAAATGCGGAAGGTGTGTTAAGGATTGTCCCGGAAATGCCATACCTGATATAAAGGATACGGATAAAACATTAACAGTAGAAATAGGGGATAAAAAAATATCATGGGCAGATGTTGATATGGGGCGTTGCACTCTGACTCATCATGGTTTGAATAATACGGTTTCACCTTTTTTAAAAAAAGATTTTCCAAATCTTGAACTTGATGCTGCAAATATGAATATAACAGAAGAAGAGGCGTACAGACTTACTTATTCAATAGCAGGCGGTGGTTGGCAAAATTCTTTCTATGAAGAAAACGGCGGCAGCATTATTAAATATTATAAATACATATTGGATCACTGTGGCTATTTTGCGGTATGCGGAGCAAAAGGCTGCATCAGGGCATGCATGGTATCGCTGGAAAAATCTCATAGGATCGAGAATACATTTAAATACCCATTTGTCCGTAAAAAAGGCTGGAGCCTCTCTGTTAAGCAAACTTACGGGAAAAAGGGAGTAATTAACCCATTTAGAGAAGAAGGGCTTGATAAATTATATCCGTCCATAAGAGATGGAGAACAGGGTACGTAAAATATAAACTTAAGGTATATTGTATCCGTAAGTCATCCAACTGATGATTTTATCAGACACTCCCAAGACCTCGCCCGCTGCAGCAATGAAGAGTAAAAATTCTTCGGGATAAATACGATGTAAAAACTGGCTAAATATGCTATGTATGGTATGATATAACATATTAAAATGCCATATATAGCATATTTGGGAGAGGTCAAAATTGATTCCAAGGGATGACAGAAAAAAATTAGAAGGTAACACAAATTATTTTTTCGAGTTCTTAAAAATTAAAGGGCATTTTTTTAAAAGCAAGAATCTATGGCTAAAAAAAGTAAACCAATAAAATCATCTTGTTATGCGACCCATACTATTTCTGAATTTCATAGGAGTGACTCCTAGGTTGGAACCGAAGAGCCGATAAAAATAAGTGACATTTTGTATTCCTATTTCATTAGAAATCTCATTAACCGTTTTATCGGTATTGAGCAGAAGGTTTTTTGCGCATTCGAGTCTATTGGCGGTTATATATTCGGAAAAACCTTGCCCTATATAATTTTTAAATAACCGGCTCAGCGAATAAATTGAGATACCGAAATGGTCTGCGACGCTGATCTGGCTGATGGAAGGATCGGTAAAATTCTGCTGTACATATTCGATGACCTCGTCTTTAAGGTGCTGGATCTTACTTGAAGAATTTTTATTTTCCAGGTCAATGGAATCCAATACCTGTTTATACATTTCCGGGTTGTCGTCAAAACTTTCCGTTCTACTGTTTATCTTAAGGCATGATGCATATGATTTTTGTATATCATTGATTGATTTTACAACAATACCGGTCTTAAGCTCATAAGGCCGGCTGAAATAGGCTGACAACCTGTTTTTTATGTAGGTTATGATTTCACTTGTTTCATCATCTTTTAAAAGCAGGATTATTACTATGCGGTCAAGACCAAAAATATCAGTGATGTATGCAGTAATGTGAAACCTTTCCGCAATTTTATTAATAAGCGTCGTACGCAGTTCAGTGTTAAAAATAACTCCCTCCACTGTACAAACACAAAAACATCCAACATGATTAGAAATCCCAAGATTGTCCTTTTCATCGGTTGGAATCGGCGTGCCACACAGGATGTTGCCCAGCAGGAAATCCATTATCAGAAGGTTTTGCTCGGACATCTCGTTTATCATTTTGTCAAATGCGCTTGAAATGGTGCTTAATTCATCTAAAGAGGTGTTTTTATTAAGCTTGCGCATTATCTTTTGAATCGGCCTGTAGTTAAGATACACCATGATGCAGATCAGAAACAGAAAGGCAAAAGAAGCGATAAAAGCCATTCTTCTCATAATGACATAAAATTGATAAGCGCTGTTTTCAACGGCGTTAAAAGGGAAAAAGGAAATATAATCCCTGCCAAATGTGGAATCATGCATATGATAAACGTTATAACGCATACCATTGTTTTGATAGTATGAAGCATCATTTTTATCAAGCGCATAATGAATATCTTTTACGGTAAACGATTCAGAGCGAGGCGCAGTGGTGTAAAGCAATGAATCAGAATTACTGTCAACAATATAAAACTGCATGTCGGAAGAGCTTTGGGAAAGGAAAAGCGATATATTTATTGAAGAAGAGTCCAGCATATAGAATACGAGGGCTTTATCCTGGGTATACCCGATTCTGACCGTAACACCGACTAACAGAATTTGGTTCGCTGATGAGTCTGAAAATGTGGAAAAAAGTTTAAGCCTTTTTTGAGGATCGTATGTGAAAAAATCCTGAAGCTCCGGCATCTCTTCTTTATCCTGAATATTAAGATACCGTTTTATAAAGGTTTCCTTTGTATTACTTGTATCCTTGGTAAAGAGGTATCCTGTGTCATAATAATAGATCCCCATAGGGTACTTTGAAGCAGAATTGTATCGAATCATCAGATCAATGCATTCCTTGAAGTAATATGGGTTGGATTTTAGAACTGATAGCTTTAAAGGAGAATCCATCTCTTTTCCGTCTTCTCCAACTCTTAATGCGTTCATTTGAATATCCGTCAATTGAGATTGAAAGTATTTTGAAAAAGAATCGGTGGTCTTTTTGTAATATTCTTCATTTGCATTCAAAAGCTCATTATATGAACGTGAAATAATTGCGTAAGAAAATAAAATAAAAGGGATAAGTATTAGAGCTGTGCATGTAATGACAACCTTTACAAGATATTTACGTTTTACGAAAAACTTCACAGCTTTCATATAGACACTCCCTACCAATGATATATTATATTAAGAACCGACAAGCGGATATTATTAGAAAGGATATTGAATTGTTTCTAAAATATATTCTACCATGTATAAAAGAAAAATGAAACGGAAACTGGCATATTTTTGCATTCATTTTTTACTTTTGGGGGTATACTTTTTTGCGATAAGGCTAAATTGATAAAAAAGTGCAAGTAAGTATAGTTGAATGAAAATTGATTCGTGCTAAGTAATAAGTGTGAGTGTCGCTCCGTTGTGAGTGTTGCTCCGTATAAAAGAAAAACAAAACGGGAATTAGCATACTATACATTCATTTTTACTTTCAGGGATATACTTTTTTGCGATAAGGCTAAAGTGATAAAAAAGTGCAAATAAGTACAGTTGAGTGAAAAAATGATTC
Source organism: Clostridiales bacterium (assembly GCA_036768735.1). Classification (GTDB taxonomy): domain Bacteria; phylum Bacillota; class Clostridia; order DSM-8532; family DSM-8532; genus JAAYGP01. The sequence goes on from DAIPML010000069.1 coordinate 7,616, forward strand.
GTGCTAAGTTATAAGTGCGAGTGTCGCTCCTGCAAATTTTTTAGACCTGACCAGATTCTTGTAATAACCATTATAAGAGAGGGGTACAAAATGACAGAGAAAATATTGACAAATCCATCAGCATTAAATTTGAAATTCAACCAGCTTATAAAACAAATATGGAAATACAAGGCATACTATGTTTTCTTATTACCTGCTTTTTTATATGTAGCAATTTTCAACTACGGACCGTTATACGGTCTCCAGATTGCCTTTAAAGATTTTAATGGCGCTTTCGGAATCGCAGGAAGCAAGTGGGTAGGTTTGAAACACTTTGAAAGTTTTTTTAATGGTTATTACTTTTGGATACTTATTAAAAATACATTTGTTCTTTCAGTTTACTCCCTTGCGGTAAGCTTTCCGATTCCTATTATTTTAGCGTTGATGCTCAACGAAATTAAAGGGCGCTACAAAAAAACAGTACAGACTGTTTTGTACGCACCGCATTTTATTTCAACTGTTGTTTTGGTTGGAATTATTATGACAATGTTTTCACCCAGTATTGGCGTTGTTAATACCGTCCGTGAATTTTTAGGTCTGGAGCGCCTGTATTTTATTACAATGCCAAAAGCATTCAGACACCTTTATGTATGGTCAGGTGTATGGCAGACAATGGGATGGAACACAGTTATATATATTGCAGCACTTTCCGGAGTTGATTCTGAACTGATTGAAGCGGCGACCATTGATGGCGCAAGCAGAATGCAGCGTATAATACATATAAATTTTCCCGTTATAAAACCGGTAATTGTAATTCTTTTCATTATGGCGGTTGGTAAAATTGCTTCTGTCGGTTACGAAAAGATTTATCTTCTCCAAAATGACCTTAATGTTGAAGTTTCCGAAGTTATTTCTACCTACGTTTATAAGCGTGGTTTACTGAATGCACAATACAGTTTTACTTCTGCTGTAGATATCTTTAATAATGTTGTTAATGTAGTTATGCTTTTGACAGCAAATGCAGTTTCACGTAAGGTCGGTGAAACAAGCTTATTCTAAGGGGGAAATATAATGTCAGCTAATAAAGAGTCCACTGGTGACCGTATTTTTGAGAGTGTTAATTATTGCATTGTAACTTTATTTTTTCTTATTGTACTTTACCCGTTAATTTACGTATTGTCCTGTTCAATCAGTTCACCGGATCTAGTTGCTACAGGGAAGGTTATCTTTTTACCGAAGGGGATTACTTTAGCCGGGTATAAGCGGGTATTTCAGGACAGCAATATTTTACTGGGTTACAAGAACACGCTTTTCTATACTGCTGCTGGAACGCTGATTAATCTGCTTGTAACGGTTCCCGCAGGTTATGCGCTTGCCAAAAAAGAACTTCCCGGCAGAAAATTCTTTATGTATTTCTTTATGTTTATAATGTATTTTAGCGGAGGCATGATTCCAACATTTTTACTTATTAAGAGTCTCAGACTTTACAATACAAGAACGATTCTTTTGATTCTGGGCGCATTCAACACATACAATTGTATCATATGCCGCACTTTCTTCGCTGCAATCCCCAAAGAACTTGAAGAAGCAGCTGAAATTGACGGATCATCACGGTTCAGAACGTTTTTGCAAATTATCCTGCCGACTTCACAGGCTTTGATAGGGGTTATGGTGCTCTATTTTGCAGTTGCGCATTGGAATTCTTACTTTCCGGCATTAATGTATGTCAGTGATGACAAAATAAAACCGCTGCAGCTTTTCCTGCGAAAAATACTTATACTTCAGGAGGCAAGCAGCTCAATGCTCGACGGTATGGACGACGATGTAATAGCGGAACAGACAAAGCTTAGAGAACTGATTAAATATTCCGTGATAGTAGTTTCGTCACTTCCCGTTTTGATTTTGTATCCGTTCCTGCAGAAATATTTCGTACAAGGCATTATGATCGGCTCGGTAAAGGGTTGATTATAACACGAAACCGGTTCAACGCTCCTTAATGGCCAGAGGGGCTTGGATATATAAAAATTACTAGGAGGGATTTTATGTCACGCAGAATTTTAGCAATGTTACTCACATTAAGCATGGTAATTGTATTAGCATGCGGCTGTACATTTTCTAAAGAAAAAGAAAATGTAGACCTGGATAAATCTGTAAATGCAACCCAGCCAAAACCCGAAGCTTCCACTTCGGCCGGAACTGTTGAGAAAGCTTCCAAATACCCTATTACTAAAGAAAAAATAACTGTTAAGGCTATGGTTGTTCCCGCTAACTACGCAAATGATGATAAGAAAAAGATTCTCTGGGATAAGCTTGAAGAGCTTACCAATATACATCTTGATCCTATCACTATTGAAAAAGAGCAGCTTCCCGTTTACCTTGCCAGCGGCAATTGGCCGGATTTTTTCATCAATCCTTTAACCAACGCCGATATAAATTCATACGGCGTTGAAGGCAAAATGCTTGCCAATTACGAAGACTACCTTGAATATATGCCTAACCTTGAAGCATGCTTTAAAAAGTACCCAATGTCAAGGAAAGTTGTTACAAATACAGACGAGACCATTTATCAGCTACCTATGGTTCATATTAGACCTACTTCAACATCTGCACGCGCGCATTACAGGGAGGATGTTCTTAATGAACTCGGGCTCAAGGTCCCGACAACAACGGATGAGTTCCATGATGTATTGACTGCAATCAAAAATGCCAAAGGATTTGCTCCTATTGTTGCCACTATGGATAAAAGCGGATATGAATATTTCCTTTTTGGAGCATTCGGTGAAGCAACGAATCCCGATTTTGACAGCATTGACGGCAAGGCGGTAGTTTACAACCGTATATCGGATCAGTACAAGAATTATCTTGAATATGTAAGCCGGCTTTATTCAGAAGGCCTGATCTACAAGGAGTTTCTGACACTTGACAATGCAACGATGAATGCAATGGCAGTAGAAGGTACGTCTATATTTTCAAATAACATGGCAACTCTTACAGCTAAAAACTTTAAGAGTGGAAAGGTTGAGGTCGGTACTCTTGCGCCATTGACTTCACAGCATTCAAATAAACAGAAAATTATCGGTTCTGCCAATATTCTTGTGTCTGGTTACGCGATCAATAAGGAAAGCAAGTATATAAAAGAAATATGTCAGTTACTTGATATTGCTTTTGCTGAAGAAGAGGTTGAAAAAGGCACAGGACTTTACGGCTTAGCATTTATCCATGGACCGGAAGGTATTACATGGGAATATAAAGATGTTAATAAGACTTCATATGACTATATTGTACCTGAAGGAATTGATATGGTAGGGACTTCTTATATCAGTAAGTACGTATTATGGAGCAACACAGGTTTATTTGATAATATGATGGTTACCGCCGAGGAGGGCAACGCTAGGGCTCGACAGCTTGGTTACGTTAAAAACGAAATTCCTTATCAATATGAGTGGTTCCCAAGCGATTTATTGCGGTTCACACCTGATGAGCAGTCCGTTATCAATGCCAAGTACACCGATATCAGTAAACATGTTACTGAAATGCGCGGTAAATTTATTACCGGCGTCGCAGATGTTAAAACAGGCTGGGACGAATATGTTGCCACTATAAAGAAAATGGATATTGAAGAAGTTCTGAAAATTTACCAGACGGCTTATGACAGATGGAATGAGCTGTAAGCAATCTATCCGCCGGAATAAAGAAAGGGACCGCAAAATGTTAATTCTGCGGTCCCTTCTCACCGGTATATCAATTTATCAGCAAGCCTGACCATGAAAGAAGACTACTGGCCACTACCATTGGTGTTAGATTCAGAATATCACCGTATTAAATAATGGCTCTATTTAGCAAAGAAAAGAGGGAGGTATTAGCGTGAAAAAAGGTCTAATGAGAACAATACTGTCAAAACAAAATCGCAGGAGGTATATTTGCGTATTTTTAGTAATTTTAATGATTATCACAATATTACCATTAAATCTAGTAGTATATGCTGCATCGGATGAATTTGACAGCTTAAGAGAGAAGTATAAAATGCAAATAACAGGCTATGATCCGGCAAATCCTTATGATCCGAATGACACATACATCAAGGAGAAAATACAATTAATTGACAGTACAACAAACAAATGGTGGTCATCGATGAACAAAACAACATATACATGGGATGATGTGAAGGATTCAAGTGCAACCAATTCAGCGAATATGGGCAGTATCGTATCACGCTTGAAGTCGATGGCGGTTGGATGGGCTACCCCTGGTTCAGATTATTACAATAGACCAGATCTCTTGAGCGACATAAAAAAAGGCCTGGACTGGTTTTACTCCAATCGTTACAATGAGAATATAACCCAGTATGATAACTGGTGGAATTGGCAAATAGGCGCTCCTACAAATTTAAATGATACTGTGGTCCTGCTTTATGACCAATTAACGTCCACACAGATAACCAAATATATGGATGCTGTAAATCACTTTTCACCTACAGTATACGAATGCTACGAACCAGGTCATACATCAACGGGAGCGAACCGGTTATCGATGTGCAAGGTTGTCGGCATACGGGCGATCATTGTGAAGGATACGGTTAAGCTTCAAGAATCATCTGAAGGAATGAATGATGTTTTCCTATATTCAACCAGCGGCGACGGTTTTTACACAGATGGATCATATATTCAGCATACATATTCCCCTTATGCTGGATCATACGGCAGGAGCCTCTTGACTGATATTTCCGATTTGTTGTGGCTTTTAGCCGGGTCAACATGGGATAACACCTCACCTGATAGGGGCAACGTTTATGAGTGGGTGTTTAATTCCTTTGAGCCTGTAATGTATAAAGGAGGCCTGTTTGATTCCGTGAGAGGTCGGGATATATCGCGCTATAATAATTCAAAAGGAACAATCGGCTACTATATTGTCGACTCATTGCTCAGGCTGTCTGATATTCCCTCAAATCCACATGCTGGCACATTTAAAAGTATAATAAAGTACCACCTGCAGAACGGTTTTCAGGATTGTTACTTCAGGACATTCGACATATGGAGCATCATAAAAGCACGGAGCATACTGGATGACACCACATTAACCCCCAGAGCCGAGTTGACGGGAAATTTCCAGTTTTATAATCAGGACAGGGTTGTCCACAGGAGAGCCGGATGGGTATTTGACCTTGCCATGCATTCTGAACGCATACGTAACTACGAATGTATGAGCGGTGAGAACTTAAAATCATGGTACACGGCAGATGGAATGACATATATTTATTTGGACCCGTCGGATTATTCCTTTAACTACTGGCCGACTGTGGATCCCCACCGGATGCCCGGCACTACCGTAGACCGTGATACCTCTCGTCCCGACTCCACCGGCGGCGGTCCAAATATGCTGGGCAAAAGCTGGATTGGGGGGGTTTCATTGGAAAGTTATGGTACTGCCGGAATGGATTTTAAGCAACACAACTCACCGTTAACTCCGCCTGCGGATGTTGAAGCAAAGAAGTCCTGGTTCATGTTTGACGATGAAGTGGTAGCGCTTGGAGCAGGCATTACCAGCACATCCGGACGAACGATTGAAACTGTTTTCGAAAACCGGGCTATTAATTCACAAGGCAATAATACTCTCA
>DAIPML010000397.1:0-1679 GCA_036768735.1 Clostridiales bacterium
GTAAGTGGAAACGCCTATCGGTTTGGATGTATGAGGAAAGGTATAAATTCATTTCCGAGAACGGTTACGCGTGAGGAAATAAAATCATTTATCGAAAAAGAGTATCAGGAGCAAAAGGATAATGTACAAAAAGCTTGGGATTACCCTCGATAAATATTATAATCCCGGAAAAAACATCCCAATGGTATTATTCCGACAGATCACACCACTTTGCGAAGTATTTATCCTGCCCACAAAGCATTAAATGATAAAATTTCTGATTTGGAAAAACGGGGTGCAATTATTCGACTAATGAGGGGGTAGTATGTCGTTTCTCCTGAAATTTCAAAGAAACTCATATCCACAGAGCTGATTGCCAATCATCTTTATGGACCCTCTTACGTGTCGACGTAAACCTCGCTTCGTCATTATGGACTTATTCCCGAAAACGTTCATACAACAACTTCACTCACATTTAAGGCGGTAAAAATATGCAAAAAATAGCATCGACGATTTGAATACATTATTGTGCTACAGATTATTATTCAATAGGTATCCGCAAAGTAGTGGAAAATGATTATGCTTATCTGATAGCTTCGCACGAAAAAACGCTGTGTGATTTAATTGTTTACACGCCCAAATTGCGGCTTCGATTTGTAAAAAATATGGAAACTTTCTTAGAGGAAGACATGCGCTTTGATATGGACGAGTTTTATAAAATGGATGCAACCATCTTTGAGCAATACGCTCACGTTAGTAAGAAAAAAACCGAAATAAATAATCTTATAGAACTGTTAAATCGAAGTGTATATTCGACCAAATGTTGGCTCGTTATGAGAAAAAAAATAAACGATAGAGCCAAAGTAACTGACCAGGACGTAAAAAGTTTTAAAGATGTCTTAAACAAGTAGTTCAAACAAAAGAATGTAGAATATCTAACAAAGCTTTAGTCAAACGGTAGATACTTCTGTGAAAATGACGGAACATATTCTCAACGGACTTGTTCCGTCATTATTTTTTTCTACTTTTGCATATCGCTCAACGATGTATAAATTGTACCGTTTTTTTTTAATCAGAACTTAAATAAATGGCACAAGATCAAACTACTAACTTAGGGCAATCCGATTTTTGGAGTAAACCTGCTGTAGATATTCTGGAGCAACTCCGTACATCTGAAAACGGGCTTTCAGCCGGCGAAGCAGCAGAACGCCTGAAACAATATGGAGCCAATACGCTTAAAAAGCAATCAAGCACATCAGGTGTATTATTGTTCTTGTTGCAGTTTAAAAGTCCGCTTACCATTTTGCTTTTAGCCGCCGCCGTGCTTTCGATGATATTGGGTGACGATACCGACGCTATCATTATTTTTTGCATCGTATTCATCAGCAGTTTGTTGGGGTTTTGGCAGGAGAAAGGTGCTGCTAATTCAGTGGCTCAACTGCTAAAAATGGTGCAGATTCGGTGTGCGGTTTTTCGTAACGGAGTAAAAATAGAAATCCCCGTGGAAGAGATTGTTCCCGGTGATATTGTGGAACTTACAGCAGGGGATGTTGTTCCTGGTGATGGAATAATCCTACATTCGCAGGAATTGTATATGGACGAAGCAGCCTTTACAGGCGAAACATTTCCGGTGGAAAAAACTGTTGGTGTGTTACCTGCCGATACACCGCTTGCTAAACGTACAAATATCGTATGCATGG
>DAIPML010000070.1:0-12972 GCA_036768735.1 Clostridiales bacterium
TGGGAAATTTGGTTTCCAAAAGAGTGCTTAGATAGTATACCACAACTACTGTAAAATACCTTTCCTACAGAATAAATGTGATTATCAGTAATAACATTATTGCCTGTAAGCCTTGTTCTACGTCCTTCATCATCCGAACCTCCCAACTTAATACCACCTGCACCCATATCGTAAATTTTATTTCCTGTAACTCTGTTACCCATACAACCATCAGCCATTTCAACACCATAAAACCCTGCATGTCTTATTATACAGTTTTTTATTGCACAGAAGTGTGCACCCTCCATACTAATAACACCGGGAATTGTATGTGCAGCTTGTACAGATGGCCCATTATCAAGATTCCAGTCTGCATGCTCAAATATCAGATCTTCAAAGTTAAGAAACTCAACATATTTCTCCGAAAATAAGCAACCTTCTAGCTTTAATAGCTGTGTAGTGTATGGAGCAAATACTTCCGTATTGTCGGGTTCTTCATCTGGAAATGGAATATAATAAAGTTTCCCCAACTTACGGTCAAGATACCATTCACCGGGTTCGCTCAAAGCTTCATATATATTTTCTACATAATACCGAGGATATTTCCCCTCAAAATCATCATTTAAAGCCATTGTGCTTTTCCTTGAAAGTGTAACAATGCGAGAAGTTTCATCATACGATTTAATAGGTATACGTTCTTCAATCCATTTGTGAAATGTAACCAATTCAATGTCACTAATGTTTTTCCACTTTTTAAAATCACCCTCTGCAGCTACAAAAACGTCCTGCCCATCCCTATAATTATGCCATGGGGCTGCTTTGAGTTCGGGAACACTTTCCATGCGGTACATTCCACTTTTCGGAAATTTTGCTCTCTGTCGTCTTTGGTTATTTACGAAAAGCTGCCGGAAATACCACTTTCCTTCTCTCACTTCAGGTATATCAGCTATCCAGCATTTAGATGAGCCTGCCACAGTATCGATACTCCACTCTGTAATACACTTGCCTCCATGGATTATAGGTTGCTCTCCGGGATAAGCCTTGTAACAAACCGGCGCTGAATCTTCAGGTTTGAAGTTAATCGGCTTTTCAACTACATACCGTCCGCCCCGTAACCATACGCTTATAGGACCATCAAACATACCTGATCGTTTCATTTCGCGAATAATATCACGAGCCCTTTCTATAGAAGCAACAGGCCCATCTGTACCTATATTGTTCGGATCAGGTAAAAGACCTGACCAATTATCATTGCCTTTCGTAGATACGTAAATATCCATGTACTAATCTCCCCTTATACAATATAGTTATATCAAATACAGCTTTTTAGCTGTAATAATTACGAAATCTTTTATTATTTGTCATGCTATCCGTCATTCCGTCATTGCATACTGGTACATATTCAATCGATATATACCGGTATATGTATTGTTGCAATGGATTCTGCATATTATTTCCATATTATTTCATAAAAAGAATAGCTATTAATACGCTGCTGCAATCATAGCAAAATAGTTCTCTTCGGGTACATAATATGGTATGCTGTTTCCTGATCCAAGAGCATAACCGCTCCGCCCTGCAGTTCTTTCCAACATAGCACAGAACCTGTTAAAAACCTCTTCAGGTGTGCTTCTGCATATAAAGTCTACATCAATCCATCCAAGTATTGCTATCTGTCCTCCCCAGCGTTCATATATCTCTTCTAAGGGTTGAATGTTATCTTCATATGAACGTTTTGCATCATATTTCATATCGTCTATAATATCATAGTCATTTGAAAAATTAAATTCCACCCCTGCGCATAACCCCTATTTTATTTTTAAGCTTCTGATTTTCCAGCTTTTTCAACATTCTTTTTCTTATCGTAGAACAGATTGTACGCAAGACCGGTAAAAACAAATACACCGCCAATCAATTTGGCGAAAGAAAACTCACCAGCATTGAGAAAATCAATCACGATTCCGGTAAAAAGCTGACCGATGAAGAGCAGCAGTGTTAAATAGAAGGCAGAAATTTTGGGCGTGAGGTAGCTGGAAAGGACAATGACAATAACTCCGATAAAACCACCAAAATAAGCCCAAAAAGGTACACCTTCTATCGTAATGCTTGAAAACATATTTGTTTCTGTGCTGAACAGCATAAAAATAGCAGATACAACCAACCCGGTAACATAGTTATATAAAGTACTGCGGAATAATCCTATCTTTTGCGCAAGGTTGGAATTAACAACCCTGTTTAAAAGAACTGTTAAACCTGTTAGCACATTAGCGATAACTGCAATGACAACCATTTTGTAGCTCCCCCTGTTTCATTTGAATGTTAGCACTTGACCTTTTTCTGTAGCGATTACTTTTGGTTACTTTATCTTTGATTTTTACTCAAAAGCAATCATGATCACCGTTCCGATTAGGATGAACAGAAGACCCACTAGCTTTTGCTTTTCAAATCGAATCACCTTCATGCCCAACCAGCCGAAATGATCCATTACAATGGAGACCAGAGTTTGGCCAAGCAGCCCCAAAGCAATGGTTGCCGAAACACCTAATGCTAAAAAACCCAGATTCGTAAACACAACGGTAAAAACACCAATAACCCCGGCACTATAAAGATAAATAGGGACTTTTTCACAGAGGTCTCTTTTCTTCTCTTTAGAAATGAGCAATGCAACAATACTTGTGAGTAGACCCACCACATGGATAATGACACTGGAAGTATAATTGCCAAATGTATCGGCTAAAACGCCATTAAACAATATCATGATAGCAACAAGCGCCCCCGTAAAGGCGGACAAAGATTTATTCATTCTGGTTCTCTTTTCGCATATTCAAATTTTCTGATACCAAAGCATGCATTTAAATACTTTTTTCATAACTCCTCCAAAAAACAGTGCTAGATATATACAATATATTCTATATTATGGCATATCAACAAATCTACTGCAACAACAATATATGAACTATATGCCCTCTTCTGTATTTATGAAGTATTTGGGAGTAATAAGCAAGAAGTGTATTTCTGATTTTTATTATAATTCTCCTGAGATATCTAAAATCTTATTATACAATTTTATATCAATATAAATTCCTGAACTTATTAACTCATCCATAATCGGTGTTATCTTAGTAACTATACCTAATTCTTTAGCCTTTAAAAGTACTCCAATAGTTCCTGTTATGTAAAGGTTATGATATTTTGCATACCTTCTAGCTAACAAATCGTCTATAATACATAAGTCAGCTTCTATTTCATTTGCTAATATCATCACCTCAACTTCACCTTTGTGAAGACTTGTCGCAAATAACCTTTTGGCTTCCTTATTTTTTATATTTATTATCTTAATAAAGCCACTTTCTTGAATAAAATCATTAGATTCTTTTAGCTTTGATTCCAAGATAACCCCTTCATAAACAGCATATGGTATTATTATTTTTTCATATAAATCTCTTAATATATCTAATTTTCCGATCTTGTTTAGCGCTATTAATGGGGTTGAATTAGCTATCACTTTACGCATTTTTAATATCCTCTAATAAATCTTTATCATCTTCAAAGTTAAATATAGATATTTTATAAGATGAAAGTATCTGGATGAACTCTTCTTTAGACATTTCTGCAAGTTCCGAACATTGCCCCAAGGATAATTTTTTTTCTTTATAGTATTTTACTGCCACTGTTCTTTTCATGTCCTTAACAATATTTTCACTACTTTCTCTTAATGAAAGCACTATTTCCTGTGGAAGAGATATATTAGCATTATAGTCCATATCGTCACTTCCCTTCTAATTCTTCTACAATATTATTATACCCTAGAAAATCATATCGCTCAAAGTGATTTTAATAATGGTATGCTTATTCTGAGCGATTAATCCAAAGCGTAAACACTTGATATATACAATATATTCTATATTATGGCATATCCATTACTCTTCTGCAAGTGCTTGAAAAGAAATGTCGGGTAAAAAATAATCGTTGATATTTGGGGGAAATTAACCTACAATATAATATAAATAATAAGATATGTAAATATTCAAAACAGCTTAGCTGAGGATATATAAAAGTCGAAGCAATTGTGCTATTGGAGAAAGGGAGAGACTATGAAAAAAGTATATGAGGGCAAAACCAAAGATGTATTTGCCTTGGAAGACGGGAACTACCGCTTGATATTTAAGGATGATGTGACAGGTGTGAATGGAGTTTTTGACCCAGGAGCCAACACAGTAGGTCTTTCTATTGAAGGGATAGGAAAAGGAAACCTTAGTGTGACCACTATGTTCTTTGAAATGCTAAAAAAGGCCGACATTCAAACACACTATATAAGTGCCGATTTAGAAAACGGAACTATGGACGTCAAAGCAGCAAAAGCCTTCGGCAAGGGTCTGGAGGTTATCTGTCGCTATAGAGCGGTTGGAAGCTTCCTGCGCCGATACGGAGCCTATGTACAGGAGGGTGACAAGCTGAACGCTTATGTTGAGGCTACATTAAAGGATGATCAACGAGGAGATCCTTTGGTTACGCTTGAAGGTCTGGAAGCTCTGGGGATTATGTCTGCTGCGCAATTTGCAGAAATCAAAACAAGCACTCAAAAAATTACAGCTTTAGTTAGCGATGTGCTTCAGAGAAAAGGGTTGGAGCTATACGATATCAAATTGGAATTTGGCATTGACAATGCTGGCAATGTAATGCTGATAGACGAAATCTCATCGGGTAACATGCGAGTCTATCAGGGTGGCAAGGTTATGGATCCGCTGGACTTGACAGCTGCACTTGTTTCGGAGAGATAGGATTCTAAGCCCACGAATAAACCCGTCAACTTTTGCCACGACCTCATAGGTGCCCTTAATAATTTACAATATATACCCTAATTTATGTTCAGTAATGCCGAAATGGTGCCAGGATTTGTTAAATGCTTATAAAACTTATAAGAAGATAAGAGAAAATATCCGGAAAAGTACAAAGGAATCCCCGAAATATTCTAAGAAAGAAGGATACCCATTATATTTGAATGGTCAAAATGTTGATCAGCAGTATAGTATAGTATATCATCTCATCGCTTTCTTTCAGGATTTCTACTCAAAGTATTTTATGATGCGTTGATTTCATTTTCAAGTTTGGTAAGTGCATCCATCATTTCCTTGAATCCGGGGTGCGATCCGAAAATCATTTCCCTCAGATTTCCATAGTCCTCTTCTAATAGGCTCATATTATGAGCAGGTGGCAAGAGCTTGAGTGTACCTGGCTTTGCGTCTTGATATCTGGCCCAGCCTCTTGGATAAAAGTATGGTTCTCTCGTTTGCCTCTCTATTAAATTCTTCCTGCTTGGTTTTACTCCGCACATCCCAGGGTTCAGTCATTCGATATCCCAAAACACGCCAATCAAGAATCAAATCTATATCCTCTGAAAAACGTTGGATGAGATTATAGACCTTTGATAAACATGTCCCACCTTTAAAAGCAAAACGATTCTTGTAAATGCATCTTTGAAATAGGTAATCAAGAGTAATACACACCCAAAAATCCTTTTCTATGATGGCTTCATGGACATTCATTTTCTGAGATGTATTTCTGAATAATGCCCGCCGTTCATTTATCGTGGCTTTGGCAACCTCATACATATTTATTCCCCACTTTTACATATTTTTTTTATAATTGCATAAACCCATGTAGTAGTTTGTTTTGCTTCATCCAACAATTTGGCTTTTTCTTCGTCAGTAAGGCTCTGTTTTAGATGTTTTATGATATCATCACTTACATATTGCTGTTTCAGAGTTTTTATTGCTTGAATAACCATTGCGGTCTTATAGGACATTCCGGATATTTCTTTGTTATTGCGGTGTCTGAACTCTATTTTTACGTTGTTAATAGCATATGTTCTATAGGGACCATCACTGATGTATAGCCAATATGCGGTAACCTGTGTCGATAGCCCTAATTGGTTAAGAGCGGTATTTCCGCTGGGGGCAATGGTCCAGTTGTTGTTTCTGGCAATAGCAATAGCTATATGATGAGGAGACGGGGCCTCATATTCACCAAGGAGTTCACTGTATTGTGGGCAGTCATAAACACCACGGATCACTCTGCGGATTTTCTTCTCATCTTCAAGCCGTTCAAGTGATTTGCTTACTGCTTTGTAATCGGCTATATCAACGAAATCTGTTGCTATAAAAGCACTTTCAGGCGGCAAGGATAATATTCGGTTATAAATTAAATTGGTGTATGATAAATTACCCAACACAATTCCTCCTGTCGTGAATATTATATAACTTTTGCGACAACAAATCAATTCTTTAATTATTTTACCCTCATGAATCAGGTTTATTATCATCAAAACACTGGCTGATTATTTCAAGGGTATTGATGATTCGCTGCGCCCCGGAGAAACGGATGCTGTACCCCGGGGATTGGAACTGTTCAAAGCGTATTTCAACGGTGAAAAGGAATATCTGGATATCTAACGCTTTTTTTGCAGGAGAATGCGCAGAAAAAGGACGAAAAGATGAGTGCACCTTGTGTGGTCGACAGGATTGCGCAAACAGTGGTAAAACTGACGCTCGAACCAACTCTGAAAAAAATCCGTTTTTCTATGCTGCGAAAGTAATAGAAAGCTGCAGTCCCCTGTCTTCTTCTCTTCTTAGTTGCCTGCAAACAAATTTACCATCCATCCTTCTTGACCACTATCCAGTCTCACTTTAAATGTAATACCCATAGTTTTTGTATCTACATCAATAACGGTTACTTCATCTCCATGTTTTATTTCACCAATACTATTACTTATACTTTGGTATTTAATAGATTCAAATATTGGCCATGTAGTATAATCGGGATATCTAGGTATCTTAACTATGTATTTTTTGTTAACGAAGTTCGTCTTATCAACTTCTTTATAAAAAAACAAATGATCCTTATCAAGCATAGTATACCCAAAACATATTTTAGGTTCAAACTGATCTGCGGTATGTATTTTCACAATATCTGTATCCCCACTTGGAAGATAATCATACTCGCTTAAGCTTCCAATTTCTATTATCTCTTTGCCGTTATAAATATAATATCTACTGAGGGGATCAGCACTCTCACCATCTTCATGAAGGATAATCTCTTTATATTTGTCATTGGTGTTTATATCAACTATATAACATTTAGTTGATGGATTTGATAATAGTGTTTCAATAATACTATCGTTTACTTTCAATTCAACACGAAGCATTGAAAGACCTTTCCTTAAATGTATGGTATATTCAATATTATCCATTATACCATCAAAGTTTAAATCATTAATTTCTCCATATTTCAATGTCCCAATACTAGTATCAATTGTTTCCGAAATAATATCATATATTTCCCTTTTTTCTGTCCTTTTTTGGAGTATTAATGATTGATAGAAGCTGTTATTTTTTTCAGCATCGGTTTTTTCTGATTCATTAGAAGCAGTTTTGTTAAACATATTACTAGTGCTTGAAGTACAAGATATAATGAAAATTTGACAAATGATTAACAACAAAAGTAAATGTTTTTTACTCATTTAAAGCACCTCTTAACTTTATACTAATTCAATATCAAAAAAGCTTTAATTTCTTACTCTACATTTTGTCATTATACCAAACATTTGCGACGTTATATATAGCATAGCATATTTTATATTTGCCCCATAGATTGCTGCTCATCTTTTGTATGCTTACGTTGTCATAATCAATTTTATTCAGCATTCCTCAATCCTTCGCCTTGCCATACAAAAAAGTGATAGCACCCTATTGAAAGGGGAGATCCATAAAAAAGGTTGGCAATGAGTATTATTTGTATCATTCCACATCAAAGCGAGTTCCGGGAAAGAAATATCCACAGCCGGTGCAAGAGTATATCGGAACAATAACCAGAAAAGGGGTGATTAAGACTCATGTTAGGAAAATATCCACAGACAGAGTAAAGGTTTACGAGTATGGAATGTCTTATGTGCTGCAAACTCTGCTTCCAGAAGCTTTTTTGATTAACTCTCACGATAAGGAAGTCCTGCGTTTTGCTTTCTTGCACATTGTGAACCACGTATCTCCGAGAAGTTATCTTTTAAGGAATACTGCTTTACCTTCTTTGTCTGACCTACATATCAGCCTGATTGCGCAACTTAAAAGATACGAAAGGCTCACGGGAATATCCATAGAAGAATTGCGTCCACTGTCAGAATTATATCTTGTTGAGACTAAGGAGTGCGATATGTTATCGGAAATCACATCTGATATGAGCGAAATATTAGCACGATTGGGGGTTAAGATCGATGCAATATAAATTTGAATCACTTAACACGTTAGCTGCAATATTTGGAAGCATCGCGGATCCGCGCGACAATCGGGGGAAGCGACACAAACTACTGGACATCTTCATATTGGCTGTATTTGGTCTTTTATGGGGACATACCGATTTCACAAATATGGTAATTGATTTGAAATATCATGAGGTATATTTCTCTACGTTGCTGGGGCTTGTAAATGGCATCCCGTCACATGACACATTTAGTGCGACCTTTAGCATAATTAATCCGGCAGAGTTTCTCGAATGCTTTATTCAATGGATCGTTGATTTGACATGCCCACAGGGGAAGCATGTGGCGATTGACGGGAAAGCAATTCGTGCCGCCTGTGAAAAAGTATACCGCAAAAAAGTGCCTATGCTGATCAATGCTCTCATGGTAGACACCGGCATATGTATCAGGCAACTGAGGGCAGAGGCAAAGGATATGCCCGGTATGTTTCTCCGCAGTCCTCACATTTTATTACCAATATGTTAACCTGAACAGGGTACAGTCTTATTCTGTTCCACTGCCCGAATTCCCAGTCCCGGGGGATATCTATCTCCCACCTCCATATGGTATATTTAAAAAGAAATGAAAAATTGCGAATAGAATGTTTTTAAGTGCGGACTAGTATTACAATTCGGTACACATAAAATCAGCCTATGGGCAACTCAATTAACCATAGGCTGATTAAGATATATATTAACTATCAAAAAATTTTATCGCAAACCCAGTGAATATAGATGCCTGCCAATATGCTTCTTTAGTGCTTCTTTATACTCTGCTTCATAGGTATGAAGAACTTTAAACAGCTCCTCCCTAAATAATGATTCGCCATTTCCGTTTTTTGCCTGTAGCAAAAGCCCATAAGTAATATGCATTACCTGGCGGGGATCATTCTTGTTCATCAAATCAGGCAATTCATTATCTGATATGCTTTCAAGAGGCGGTATGGTTTTCACTTCTGCACTAATATGGTAATATTTCTTTGCTTCGTCAAGATTCTCTAAAGCAAAAGCATGCATCCTACGGTAAAGATCCGGTTTGTGGGCTGCAACAACCCTGACAGCCTCAAGCCAATTTGTTCCGGCTGTTTTTAAATGATATTTTCCATCTGTCATCTCCCCTACAATGGGGAAAA
Organism: Clostridiales bacterium; assembly: GCA_036768735.1. Taxonomy (GTDB): domain Bacteria; phylum Bacillota; class Clostridia; order DSM-8532; family DSM-8532; genus JAAYGP01. The sequence goes on from DAIPML010000070.1 coordinate 9,402, forward strand.
CCAAAAACTTATCACTACCTGAATGAACACTAATTTTATAACCAAAATGATTGGCAATATCTACGTGAGCAGAAAACTCACTTTTGAACTGCTCCAAATCCCCAAGATAGTCAATGCCTTTCTGGAACTCACCGCAAAATCTCGGAGCCAGACTGATTATTTCTACTCCTGCCTGAACCAGCTCTGAAGCCACAAAATAGTGAGAAGCAGGCGTGGTTGAAGTAAGCGTTTCATCAATTGACATTTCAAAATCTATTGCTCTTCCGCATTTTGCAATGATATTAAAATATATATCAAGGGTGTGGTGAATAGCTTTCCCATATATACATGCCATCCGAACTAAATCATCCATGGAAATAAAAAAGCTGGTGTCTGAAAGCTTAATATGCTTATTGCCATATCTTTTTTCCCACTTTGTACGCTCATCCTCAGAAAAGCGTTCATATTTCTTTCTTAATACATCTATATCTTCATTGGCTGCTGCATTATCAATATGCTCGGAGCAGTCAAGGGTAATCATTGTCATTCCAACATCCAAAGACATTTGTACCTCTTCAGAGGTCTTAAGGTGATCACCATCCGCACCGTATCCTTTTGTGTATCCTTCTTGAAAAACTGCCCAAGCGGCTGCAGAAATAACATCATCATAGCATCTTCCTGTCAGATTCAGCTCTCTTATGGATTGCTGTGCTAAGACCGGGAAAGCATCCACATCTTTAATTGCTTCAATATGTCCGGGCGAAGCAAGACCAAGACGGTCTCCCAACCCTATTGTGATTTTATGTCCTTTATGAGGTTGGGGATTCATAAAGGAAAAAACTTTTCTCATAACATCGCAGTTCTCATTTGTAAGAGGGCAGACTCTTGTTTTAATCCCGTCTATAACTGTTTCGTTGCCTTTAAGATCATTTAGCCTGATGTCTTCACCATAAACGAACAGACCTTTTTCAAACTCGTTGCGGTACATAAAAACAACCGCATCTCCAACAGAATGAACCGATCCAGGATACACTCCATAAAGATTGAAAAGTTTTTCCGGCTCAGCTTTCAAGGCTTCAACAGATTTTCCTTGCTGCTGCATCAATTTTACCAATTTTTCCATTTTGTCTCCTCCTGTTGTTTTTAGCAAACAATCAATTTTCATTTTATTTTAAAATTATCGCTTTAATTTGCCTGTAGAAGAATATGAAACTATTTTCCTTCTGGTAAAATAACAAGAAATTTCGTGTTTATTTTACTAACATCACTATCATACAAGGTGTTTAAAAGAAATAGTTGCTTAAACTATTATACCACTAAATATCGAATTTAGGATGAATATTTCATCAGTCCTCGAAAGAAGGCTGGATAGCAATTGTCACATTTATATTCAGACTTCAAATCTATATATCGTCTTATGATTATACTTTTCTTCTCTCCTTAATATAGGTGAGGGAAAATGGCTGTGTTTCATTGAGTTGGGGAAAAACTGTGTCTCAAGACATAATCCACTCCATTTCTGATAATGCACACTACCTTTTCCAATTAAATATCCACTCAGGCCATTTCCGGTATATAACTGAACCCCCGGCTTTGTTGTATAAACCTTCATTCTTCTTTCACTGATTGGTTCATAAACCTCTGCGCAATACTCCGGTTGAACTGTACCATACTCAGGCTGAACTTCGTTTTTGTTTAATACAAAATTGTGATCATAACCACTTACATGCCTGATTTGCTCGAAATCAGATTCTATTCCCGATTTAATCATTCTAAAATGCCTGAAATCCATGGGGGTGCCCGTTACATCGCATATTTCTCCGTTTGGAACACCCTCCTGGTTGTTAACAGTGAACTTGTCTGCATTGATCTTTAGAAAATGATTTAATATGTTTCCGGAACAATGTCCTCCAAGATTGAAATAACTGTGGTTCGTCAAATTTACAATTGTATCCGCTCCAGACTCTGCTTCATATTCGATGACCAACTCGTTATTATCTGTAAGCGTATAATATGTTGAAACATTTAGAGTTCCCGGATATCCTTCCTCCCCATCAATGCTTAAATAAGAAAGAAATAACTTATTTTCTCCATAATCAGATACCCGCCAGCAAACACTGTCAAACCCCTTTACACCACCATGCAGGTGATTATTACCATCGTTTTTCTTAAGCTTATACTTTTCCCCATTCAATTCAAAAACAGCATCTTCTATTCGATTTGCGTGACGTCCTATAATTGCACCAAAATATGGTCCTGGTTTTGTATACCCCTCAAGAGTGCCAAATCCAAGAACAACATCTTCTCTCCTACCCCGCTTATCAGGAACAAACAACGAGACAATGGTGCCGCCATAATTTGTTATTTCAGCTTTTATTCCGTTTTTATTACTCAATGAATATGTGTATGCCTCTTGACCGTCTGGAGTAAAACCAAAAAATTTAATCTCCAATATTATTTCCTCCATGATGCTATTTGAACTACCTGCTGCTATGGTTTTTCAACTATTCGATTTAAAAAACATAAAGATTTGAGGCTTCAAAATATATCATCTCTTACGCTTTGCTTAACGCTTTTGGCATACTTGCTAAGCCTTTAATCTCTCTGCTTTAGTTTAAAATGCTAAACCAAATGGTACTTGCATCAATTAATGTTTATATATGTTGAATTTATAATATGTTTATCACCAAGAAAGTCACAAAGTGACTTTCAATCATAATTTAATATTTTACATTATTATATCAACAGAAGAAGCTGTTGGCAAACTCGGCATAAGTTATCTAAAAAATACTTATCTATTTACCTACATATTATTATGTTAACCATAATTTATTTTATTTATTTATTTTTTTATTTTATGCAGGTATTTTATTCTTTATGTAGAATATAGTATTTATTACAGTAAAAATGGTCATGCACAGGATCATGCTCGATTCATTGCATGGTAAAAAAAAGCGAAAACAGGATCTTAACCTGATAACGAAAAAACAAAGGTTACATCCGAATTTGTAAAGATCGAACACTATCGAACAATATGGTTGCATACATATTAAATTAATGCTATGTAATCTTTAATTGTATCAACTGTTCCGAACAATCGGATGACAGAAATTTTTATGAAAGGAGATGATTTTGTCATGACTAACAAAGAGCTGTTGATTAAGATCAAAAAAGACGAGTGCTATAAAAGACTTGTCAAACATCTTGGCGAACATGGACATGGGCATTACCATACTGCTTCAATGGTTGCTTAACAAAAATCGGTAAAGGCCGGGCGGGGAAAGTAACTGCTACCCGCCCGATGCTGATTCAATATGGAGGAAAGTTATATGAATAATAATATAATTATTAAGCATAAAGAAGATATAACCTTTGTGCTGAATTGTAACACAGGTATGTGGTATGTGGGTAAGTCTGATGATGAGGTAATAGAGGATATAAAATTATATGGCATTGATAGTCTTCCAAAAGAATCGCGGACTTACGAAACACTAACTACAGCGAATATAATATCCAATGATTCTAGTGGTTGTGTAGAACAACCACACTCCGATAAGCTATCGTTACTAATTCTTGACACAACCAGCAGGTG
>DAIPML010000071.1:0-12886 GCA_036768735.1 Clostridiales bacterium
ATAAAAAAATATAATTGCTTTAGGTTAACCTTCTTGGCAAAAATAAAAAGAGATGATTTCCATAATATCACATAAATGGGGCATAAATTTGAGCATGGAAAATGAGTTTCAGGATTTTTACTCTTCAGAGCTGAAATAGAAACAATAACTTGACAAATGATGCTAAATATATTATATTATGATTAGTACCCAAAAAGCTAACAAAAATCAGCAAACATTTATTGCCAAACGGACCTTGAAAACATGCGTAAAATCAGCTCAAACCCTATGAAAGTTCAGGGCTTTATGGTATAGTAATACCAATGAAACAGATGAAGAAGCGGGGCTACGAGATGACTTTTTGACGAAATACTTCACAACAATTGAATGTATTTGATACAATTTATCAACTTACTGAATGAGAATAAAAACGTCTTAAAAATTCTTGGGCTGAAAAGTTTGGTCATGAGGTTTTACCTCTTATCAACGAAGAACTTTTTTTATTACTGTACAGTAATAATCCCAGCCACTCGCCCTAATAGTCCTGTTAATGTTTATGTCGATCTGCTTATGTTAAGAGAACTATTTGATCAAACCGATGAAGAAGCTCTTGACTCATTAATGTTTGAAGAGTTGCGTGTTCTCCTTGATGGCGCTTATTACTCCAAAGAAATTTCAAAGAAAGCTGAAAAGAACAATATCAAGATCAAGATGATTCCGACAAACCTTGTTGGACGCAACCCAAGTAGCGAAAAAAACGGATATGAACAATTTGATATCGATGAAACAAGCCATATAGTCAACGCCTGCTCAATGCTTCATGCTCCAACAGACAGTAAATTCAAGAAACAAGTTTACAGAGCCCACTTTTCGAAGGAGCTATGCACAAATTGTCCACATCGTCCACATTGCCCTGTATCAGAGCAAAAGAAACAATTCTTATTCGAGGTTTCAGAAACGAAACTCCACTGCCCAATGTTAAGGACAGAGGTGGGGACGGCGGAGTATAAGGAGATTGCAAGCAAAATTCATAAAAAGCAGGATACAAACCACTAAAAGTGCTTTAAAATCACTCGTCAATAACAATTTGTGGAAGTATTATGTTTTCAAAGAACATTTTTATTAAAACAATTCGTTTAGGTATGGAAACTATGAAAAAAGTTTCGGCTTATTGGGTTGTAACCATATTATAAGAAAGCAGATGAAAATATTCAAACTCATAAAAATATTTTAGGAGGTATACACTAAAATGAAAATTGTACGCAAACTTTTAGTAGTATTTTTGTTGACAGTGATTGTATCCAGCATGAGTACAGCAGGTGTATATGCTGTAAATATTGATTACTCATCGGAGGGTCATACACATCGATTTATGATTAGCACATTTGCTATATATACCGATTGTGGACCAGACGAACATATTAATAATTATATAAGAAAGAGAAGTTGTGTACTCTGTGATTATGAAGAGGTTATTGAAAGCGGTTACTATTTTGATAGCCATACATTTAATGTCATCGACGAGCATGTTGGGAAAACCCATTATTACTTAGAAATATGTGAATTTTGTGAACATGTCAAATATTCGGGTTCCTATCCGTGTTCTGGTAACCCATGTATAAAGCCACACTCAATAATAAAAGTCTTTACTCAATAAACCCGTGTATTTTCTTCTGCAAATACACAAACTCATAATAATTTTTTAGGAGGTACACGCTATAATGAAAAATGTGCGCAAACTTTTAGCAGTATTTTTACTGACAGCGATTGTATCCAGCATGAGTACAACAGGTGTATATGCTATAAATACTGATTTTTCTTCGCCAACTCATACACATCAATTTGAAATTTGTATTTTTTATGCTTATACCGATATGGGATCCACACACCATTATGTGGATTATATTAAGCTTAAAAAATGTAGACTTTGTGGTTACAATGAGATAATTGATGCTTATAATGAATTAATACACCATACATTTAATGTCATCGACGAGCATGTTGGGAAAACCCATTATTACTCAGAAATATGTGAATTTTGTGAACATGTCAAATATTCGGATTCCTATCCGTGTTCTGGTAAACCATGCATAAGGCCATACTCAATAATAAAAGGTTATACTCAATGACCGCATGTATTTTCATCTGCTTAAACAGTATTTGTAAAAATATACCATGCTACCTAAAATTTATATATATAGACTGATCCAAACACAAATAAAATCACTTTTGTTCTTTTTCCTAATAGAATAGCATTTATTTTGCTCTTTGCTCTGCAAAAACAGTGAAATGTAATTTCTTCTCATATTTTAAGATTATCAGTGTAGTCCTTTGAATCGTAAAAAGAGCTGTCTCCGGTTATATTTCAAGAGGCAGCTCGTTTTATCACCTATAGGTTTCAATAAGTTTCTTTACAACTACTTCATTGGCAATCATATCACATATGCTCTCATCTTCCATGCCAAGCCTCCAAAGTGCAATACCATTCATACCCATGTTCTAGGCGGTAGTTATTTTCGCCCGGATACTGTCCGCATTCTCAAACCAAACCTGATGCTGCTGTCCCTGGCTGTCCGTATATGCAAACCATGGTGTTTGCTGACGCATATCAAACTGTATTGTGCTGCCATACTGGTTGGCAAGCTGTATTACCATGGCATTTTTGTTTTGGTATATGTTAAAACCCTTTGCATCCATGGTATTGAAACTGGTGGTCCAGGTGGGCTGCCGGGCCAACCATACTCGTTATAAAGCATAACGATAAACTCATCAACAGCTCCTCCAATTATTTCGTAATCAAACAGATCGGAAAAAGGATTGAAAGGCTCATCACTCACCACATGATGGAACGGAGGGATAAAAAGTAGCTGTATGGTCTGAAAGCCTCGGCTATATCAACATAAAGCTGCGCCAGATTTGCCTTATCCTCCGTATAGGCATCTTCAATATCAGTATTCACCCCATCGAAATTGTACCTCTGAATAATCCTATGAGGCTTTGAGCAAAGGCTCTGTAGTTTTGAGAAGATGAAACAAGCTGGAACCAAATCCTTAGCCAACGTTGTACCACAGGGACAGTATAGATGATTGTGAACAACCGGCAGTATTTTATGTTATTACGGTGGCTTATGGCAACGAACACCTGAATGTCCTGATCTGTGAACTGAAAGAACTTATCTATTTGAGTCGGATTATTCCTGCAGATCTGGAACATAAACAGACAAAGTTCGGAAAGCAGCGAAACATTGTTGACAAAAGAAGAATAAGAGCTAGGAAGGCCGGAACCCTCCGCCAGGGTGTAAGAGCCTATTATGGGCTGAACAGACCTGTGTCTAGCGCAAGAGACGTTGATAACCACACTGAAAAAAGAAATACAAAAGATGAAGGAGAAAGACTAAATGACCATAGGAGCAAACTTCGAACACATCACACACCTCCAATATAAAGTGAAATCCCTGAATTTACAGATAGAATCATTTAAGTCAGGGGAAAAGTATGTATCGATGAGTTCGGGGTTTGCAAAGCAACTTGCTGAGAAGAACAGAGAGATTAATAAACTCAAATTAAAACTGGCTGATGCACATTGCGAGATCGTCACAGTACGGCAGAACTGGATGTAGATATTTGAAGATATCTCCAAAGAGCATGAAAAAAAGTTACGAGAAAAAGAGCGCATAATTAAAAATCTTGAAAACTAGCTTTTAACAACACAGTAACAGCTTGATGAAGTCAGGGACAAGCTCAAGGACAAAAATGTGGAATTGTATCAAGTGAAAACAGAGCTTGAAGAACAGAAAGGGATTAACTTACATCTGAAGGCTCAGATCAACCGAGACTATGAGAATTCCTCAATTTAGGAATATACATACTGGTCAGCGAGTTCATGCCGATTTTCCAGTTGGTGTCGTTAATGATGCTAATTATGGCAGTAGCATAAAGGCGCTTGCTTTCCTGTTAAATAATCGTTGTGGTGTCTCCATAGACAAAGTGTGTGGCTCTTACCCGATGTGACAGACAGTGAAATACAGATTTCAAAGGGCATGATCAACGGTCTAAGTAAAGAATTCTCTAACAAGACAGAAGCGGAACAGAAAAAAGCGTTTGCCGATTTATTGCTTTCCACTGTATTAAACGCTGATTTCACAAATGCCAGAGTTTACGGCAAGAGCGCTCAAGTTTTCATATGCGCTACACCGGAAATAACCATGTATTTTGCCAGAGAACACAAAGGACATAAAGGCATTGCGGGCACACCGTTCGAACAGTACCATGGAATACTCATACATGACCATGATAATCCCAACTTAAATAAAATCCAAACTTTCTCCTATAAAACACCCTTTTGCAATGAATTCAGGCATAAAAGTTTGGATTTTATTTTGAACCTATACTTTCAACCAACAAAAATCAACAAGAGAACCGTCTGCTTTTTTCCATTTTGGAGACAATGTTCGGTCTTTTTCATCTTCAAGTGTCGCAAGTGCTTCTGCTACCTGTTCTGTGGTAATATCCATGTAAATCATAGTTGTCTGGATGTTTTCATGTCAAGGTTAAAAAGATATCTGTACGATGTTTATACCGTCTTCAAGCCAATGAAAAGCTTTTGCATGGCGAAACTGATGAGCATGGAGGCTCAGGGGTACATCGGAACACCTCATGTGGCATCTGGTCACATATTTCTTCAAAAACTTATCAACTGTTGTCTGGCTCATTTTCCCGTATTTCCGACATTTCTTGAATAAAAGAGGTATGCATCCGGATCCGGTCTTTATTACAAAGATGGATACAATCTCTACAAAAGGATGGATGAATATAAGGATAGTCATCTATTATTCCTGCACAATTTTAATGTGCCTGCTACAAATAATTTGAGCGAGCACAAAAGTCGTGTATTCAAAAGAAAGCAAAAGCAAGTAATGGCATTTAGAAGCTTTGACAGCTTGAACTGTCTGTGCAATAGTATGTCCATTATTGATTTGTTGCGAGCCCAAGAGGGAAACCTATTTAAGAGCGTGGCGACAATACTGGACTAAGATGAAAATATAAATACCAGTATTCAGAATCATGATTACTGGTATTTTGGCTTAGTTGGGGTGTGAACAGTAACAAAAAGTCGTGTTTATTATGAATGTTTTAGTGAATAACTTGTATTCTAAGGAAAACATGTTGTATAATTAATACTGTATATTTTAGTGTTTAATTTTTTCGGTGCTTTTTAATAATTAATTCAACTTTCCTGCTTAAGATTGTTTGCAGTGCTTTGAAACGCTGGTAACCGATATGCTAAGGTGTGATATCACACGCAGCCGGTAGACTGCCGTTAAGGCAAGAGCAAAAAAATTGTGGGAAAGTTGAATATTTAAAAAGCTCCTACTGGGGGTATACGCATGGCGATAAAAATTTTTCAAACACTTGTCAATCGAATTAAAGACATTCTGAAGTGTGATGTTGGCATTACTGATTATTATGGCATGGTGATTGCAAGTACAAAAACAGAAGAGCTTGAAAACATAAATGAAGATGCCATGGATTTTATTAATTCAAATAAAACCTATTTGGAGAATGAAGACATTGCGTATATGAAGATAGAAGACCGAAGCAGCACCGCTTATGTTGCATATATCCAAGGAGAGGCGCAGCAGCGTAAAACCGCTTTAAAGCTTATTGGTCTTAGCTTTGAGAATGCGAAGCTTTATTACGAAGAGAAATATGATAAAAATAGCTTCATAAAAAATATTCTTCTTGGGAATATCCTTCCCGGAGACATCTCAATCAGAGCAAAAGAGCTCAGGGTTAAGGATGATGTAAGAAGAATAACCTACTTAATCCGCACAGAGAAATCAAAAGATATTTATGCATATAATATAATACAAAGCCTTTACCCCGGTGATTCCAAAGATTTTGTTGTATTACTCGATGATCAAAATACCGTTTTAGTTAAGGAGTTAAGGGAAAAGGAAAGTAAGGATGACATTTACCGTAAGGCAAGAATTATTATAGATACGCTAAATACGGAGCTTATGGTTAAAGCATCGGTGGGAATAGGCACAGAGTCTGAGCGCTTGCGAGACATTTCCCGCTCATTTAAGGATGCCCAGACAGCGCTTACAATCGGTGGAATTTTTGAAAACGAAAAAACAATAATTGATTACAATCACTTGGGGATAGGACGTTTGATTTATCAGCTGCCTACAACTCTTTGTAAGCTTTTCCTGAACGAAGTATTTGTCGACGGAGCTTATGAACTTCTCGATCCTGAAACAATGGTAACAATTCAAAAATTCTTTGAAAATAGCCTAAATGTCAGCGAAACATCAAGGCAGCTGTTTGTCCACAGAAATACTCTTGTATATAGATTGGACAAGATATTAAAGCTTACTGGAAAAGATTTGCGTAATTTTGATGATGCTATTCATTTTAAGGTTGCAATGATGGTAAAGCGTTATCTTGACGAAGCACAGAAATGATTCTGCCCCTAAATGTACTGCTATGCAATAAAAATTACTACAGATGAAGGTGTACAAAATTGATAGAATTTACTAATGTTACAAAACGATATGATAACGGAGTTTTTGGTCTTAGCGACGTGACCTTTAGGATTGAAAAAGGTGAGTTTATTTTTATTGTTGGACCAAGCGGTTCCGGTAAATCAACTCTTTTAAAGCTCATACTTCATGAGGAGATTCCCAGTGAGGGAGATGTTTTCGTTAACGGGTTTCATATAGGCCAAATGAACAGAAGGGAAATACCATACCTTAGAAGAGGTTTAGGTGTAGTGTTTCAGGATTTTAGGCTATTGCCCAATAAAACCGTTTACGAGAATGTCTCTTATGCCATGCAGGTTGTGGAAGCTCAACCAAGGGACATAAGAAGGCAGGTTCCTGTGGCTTTGGCTCTCGTGGGACTAAGCAAAAAAGCAAAAGCATATCCTGGGCAGCTTTCTGGTGGCGAGCAGCAGAGGGTTGCCCTTGCGCGTGCTCTTGTTAATAATCCTTCGGTATTATTGGCGGACGAGCCTACAGGAAATTTGGATCCCAGTATAAGCTGGGAAATCATGAAGCTTTTAGACGAGATAAATCAGCGCGGCACCACTGTTGTTGTTGCGACTCACGCAAAAAGTATTGTTGATGACATGAGAAAGCGGGTTATGAGCCTGGAATACGGGCAGATAATCCATGATGTTCAAAAGGGGAATTATACAAATGAAGATTAGAACTATTAAACGCATGCTGCAGGAAGGATTTTCAAATACTTATAAAAATCTGTTGATGTCACTGGCATCCTTGACAATGGTCATTGCATCACTTCTTATATTTGGTGTATTCTTGATGGTTACGGTAAACCTTTTTTACAATTATAATCGCATAGAATCTCAGTTTGAAATAGTAGTAATTCTTAAAACAAATGCTGCACCATTGGAAGCAAATGATATAGAACGAAAATTAAGAACAGATGAAAGAGTCTCCGATTACATACGCGTTTCAAAAGAAGAAGCGTTTTCCGAGCTGGAGGAGATGCTGGAGGATACAGAACTGCTCAAGGGTCTAACACCGGAATTCTTGTATGAATCCTTCAGGATTCATATGAAGGATTCAAATCAGAGTAAGGTGTTTGTTGAGGAACTGAGCCTTATGCCCGGAATTCAAGAGATGGAGTTCCCGCGAGAGCTTCTTGATAAGCTGGGCGTAGTTTTTAAATGGATGAATGTAGGAAGCATGTTTGTATTGGCTTTGTTACTTTTAATTTCCGTATCCATAATTTCCAATACAATCAAGCTCACTGTTTATGCAAGGCGTAAAGAAATAGGGATTATGAAATATATTGGTGCCAGTGATTGGTTTATAAGATGGCCTTTTATTATTGAGGGTATGATAATAGGACTTGTTGGATCAATTGCTTCATTTTTATTGACAGGTTATGTTTATAGTGCGATTGAGAATTATGTAAACAGGGAGTTGGTTATGAACGGTCTGGAAATTCTACGGATAAAATCCCTTGATAATATTGGCGGGAAAATCCTGTTCCTTTATGTTATGATAGGAATGATCATGGGAGCCGTGGGAAGTATAATTTCTGTCCGAAAACACTTGAATGTATAGAGCTTGTTTTATATAATATGGTTATCATCTGGAAAGTCACAGAGTGACTTTATGATAAAATTTAAGATATATTAAATTTTATCAGCCTTCGAAAGAAAGCTGGATAACCATATTGTGATTGCACCAGGGCAGCAAGCTGCAACTTCCTACAGGAAAAAGTCGTTTCAAGACTTTCGGGGAAGCAATCATAATATGTATAAAGAATTTTGACTAACAAATAACAACTTGGGAATAATATGAAATGCTAATTAAAATACTTTTTACAGCCGAAATATTTATAGGACTATTTTTATTGGATGGGTTAGTATACTTTCCTACGCAAGTGAGATTGCATAAGAGGCATTGCTTTTGCTGGTTCAAGGAGGGTACTTGGGATGCATAGCACCAGCAGATGGAATCAGATGATCTTTTAGCAAATAAAGTGGCGAAGCTACCTTATTCATACTACATGGTAAAGCTGGAGGCATGGGTAATGCATAGAAAATGGGGGGAACAAACACAAATGATAAAAAAGATTACTTACGTTTTACTAATTTTTGTTTTAGTAAGCATTCCGGTGTTTCAAAGCACCGCCAGTCAACTGTCTGAGTATCAAAATAAACTGAAACAACAAAACTCAAATATATCTTCTTATGAAAAGAAAATTAAAAAAAAAGATGAGGAGATTAATTGGAATAAGTATAAGCGTGAGCTTATTATTAAGGATCTTGAGGAAGCCGGGTTCGAACAGAAAGAGATTGAGGAGTGTATTGAGCGTCTTGAATCTGCAATTAAATCCTTAGATGGTGCCATCGAATTGGCGGAAAAAGAGTATGCAGAACAGGAAGAGCTGCTTAAGGAGCGCCTTAGAGTAATGTATAAGCGTTCGACCACAGTTTGGGAACTTGAAGAATTGTTAAAAAGCAAAAGCTTTAATGAGGTTTTTTTGCGAATAAGGACTATGAAGCAAATAGCGGAATATGACCAGTCGCTTTTGGAAAATATAGAAAGCAAAAGACTGGAAATTGAAAGCTTAAAGGAACAAAAACAGATAGAAATAGATAATTGCGTTGAACAGGCGATGCGGATAAAGAACCAAATAGAAGAGTACAATATCTCTAGGGCGAATTTAGAAACGGCAATAAGCAAGGATATAAGCAGCAAAGAAGAATACAAGAACAAAATGGATGCTGAGATAAAAGAATCCGCAGAGCTTGAAGAGCTTATAAAAAACTATAAAAGTGATAATGTAGAATATTTTGGCGGTGATTTGGTATGGCCAATGCCTAGCAATAAATATATTGCGTCTAGTTATGGAAACAGGCTGCATCCGATATATAAAATTTGGAAAATGCATACGGGCATAGACATAGGCTCAAAATGGAACGAGCAAATTGTTGCGGCAGGTGACGGTGATGTTCTTTATGTTGGCAGCCGTGGCGGTTACGGCAACACAATAATCATTGACCATGGTGGCGGAATAACAACTTTATATGCTCATATTAACAGCAGGGGTTTTTTAGTTAAAAACGGGCAACCTGTAAAAGCAGGTCAAGCAATTGCAAAGGCTGGAATGACCGGAACTGCAACAGGTCCGCATTTGCATTTTGAGGTCAGAAAAGACGGAGCTACACAAAATCCACTAAAATATGTAAAGCCATAATAAAGCAATAGTTTGTTTTAAATTTAATTAAGCAAATTTTGTGAGCTTAAACTATTTTATTTTTAGCAATAGAAAACCCGGAAATCCGGGTTTTTTCGTTGGTTGAAATGGTGTGTTGAAAATATAGCTTGCTAGCAAGAATATAAATTATAGTACGTTATTTTGCTTTGCAAAAAACGGGTTAAGCAATTTATTCCGTTATTTTAAGACATTTTAATTGGCGAGGAAAATATATATAATAAATAGAGAAACAAAGTTATGCATGAGCTTTGGATATATGATATCATGCAAAGAGGATTTATGTTTCTTGCGCCGAGATTCAAAAATGAACCGTGCTGTACGCTAGTGTAATGTATTAAATGGCATTTAGTATGAAGTAGATCGATCTGCTTATTCGTAGAACTCGAAGTAAGCTGAAAGAATCAGTCTAAAAATCATTGATACTCTACGCTAGGGGTAAGTTCTGTTAAGTATATTGCTAAAGGTTTAAAAAAACCTACTACAGCGGATATATAACGAGGCTAAGATAGACCCCCACCCCTCCTCATCGCATATTTTCAACCATTCTGGTTGAAAAATGCTTGGTTTCATTTGTTAAGCTTATTGCTTAGGTGTAAAAATGCGAGAAACTAAAAAGATTAAAAATACTCGAAATATAAAGCTTAAGAACAGGATGTGTTTAAATGAATAAAAGAAATTATTGGATTATTGCCCTAGTGTGTTGCTTGATAGCTGTCACCTTTTTTGCAGCAGGTTATGTTTCATACTCGTTTTTCCGCTTTTTCAACCCGCAATATCAACTTGAATTCAGCAATGAAGTAAGCAGAGAAAACATTATCAATTTTAACAAGGTAAAATCATACCTTATGCAGTCGTATTACCAAGATGTAGACGAAGATAAGCTTCTTGAGGGGGCAATCAAGGGAATGGCAGAAGCACTTGAAGATCCTTATACTGTTTATTATACACCGGAGCAAATGCAGGATTTTACAGAACAGTCATCTGGTAGCTATGTTGGCATCGGGGTTACAGTTTTTATGGACGAGGATGACTTATTAACCGTTTCCGAAACATTCGCCAACTCACCCGCAAAGGAAGTGGGCATGCGTAATGGTGACAAAATTATAAATGTCGATGGTGAGGATGTAACATCAATCAAAGACTCTGACCTTATTGTTCAGAAGATTAGGGGAAAGCCTGATACCGAAGTGAAAATAACTGTATACCGCCCCGGTATCAATGATTATGTTAATCTTCAAATGGTTCGTAGAGTTATAAATCTGGTCTATATCGAAAGTAAAATAATCAATGACAATATTGGATATGTGCAGTTAAAACTCTTTGACGAAGACATTGCAAGAGATTTTGCTAACCATGTTAATGATTTAATAATGTCCGGTGCGAAGGGCTTGATAATTGATCTCCGTAACAACCCGGGTGGGTCTTATACACAGGTTGTAGCAATGGCAGATATGCTTGTGCCGAAAGGCTTAATTGTATACACAGAGGACAGAAGCGGTAATCGTCAGGAGGAATTTTCCGACACAAGTGAGCTTAACATGCCGATGACTGTATTGATTAATGAATACAGTGCAAGTGCCTCGGAGATTCTTTCAGCAGCAATAAAGGATTACAATAAGGGCACACTTGTTGGAAAAACAACTTTTGGAAAAGGTCTTGTCCAGTCTGTCGTACCCCTTGAGGGAGGGGCAGGTGTTAAGTTTACTATATCAAAATATTACACCCCATCTGGAACCTGTATACATGGAATTGGAGTAACACCTGATATTGAAATAGAAAACGACGAACAGTATAAATATTATAGTGTTGAAGACATACCGGAGGGTGAAGATAAGCAGCTTTTAAGGGCCATTGAAGAAACAGGCAGACTTATTTCCCAGGGAAAGTGATTTAGAAAATGAATATACAAAACCTCGTAGGGTAATACTAAACTATGAGGTGGTTATTAATGGCATTGAAAAAAAATGAAAAACTTAAGCTCGAAATTGCAAAGGAGCTTGGCCTTTTGGAAAAGGTACAGAAGGAAGGTTGGAAAAGCCTTAGTTCTAAAGAAACAGGACGCATTGGCGGAATGCTCTCAAAAAGAAAAAGAGCACCCCGAACTGACAGCAATTGACAAGGGTTATATAACCCTTGCAAGAGCAGTATGAAGTCACATTCAAAAAACTGTGAGGGTTATAATGTACGGTGATTTTGCATATGTTTACGATTTGCTAATGAAGGATGTAAGCTACCCCAAATGGGCTGATTATGCTGAGGCTTTATTTAAAAAGTACTGTCTTAAGAAGCCTAAGCTTATACTTGACATGGCATGTGGTACGGGCAATTTAACTATTGAAATGGCAAAACGCGGCTATGATATGACCGGAATTGATATTTCAATTGATATGCTTAGCTGTGCAATGGAAAAATCGACGCAGCTCGGCTTATCTGTTTTGTGGGTTTGTCAGGATATGAGATCCTTTGAGCTGTATGGCACTATGGATGCAATTATTTGCGGAATGGATGGTCTGAACTATATTATTGACAGCACAGATCTGGCGAAGGTTTTCTCGCTTGTAAACAATTATTTAGACCCATACGGTATATTTATTTTTGATATGAGTACTCCTTTTAAGCTTGAAAAAACGTTAGGAAACAATCTTTTCTATGAAATACATGACAACATTGCATATCTGTGGGAAAATAAGTTTAATAAAAAGAATGAAACATGCACCCTTGACCTGACTTTTTTTATTAACGAATATGAGGACATGTATAGGCGCATCGAAGAAAAGCAGGTGCAAAAGGCATGGCATATTGATGATGTTCTTTCCACCCTTGAAAAATCAGGTCTTGAACCACTGGGTGTATTTGATGCATTTACAGAAAACCCACCCGAAAAGACATCACAGCGTTATTTTTATATCGCTAGGAAGCAAGGTAACGGTGGCTTCCAAGAAAACTCATAAAAAGCATGACCATAGGGGTATTTAGCGGAACCTTACAGCTGCAAAATGTTAAATTCCTGTTTTTATTTGATGTTTTGTAGTCATAAAGTACTAAGGCAATGGTATAGATTCTAAACTTTTTTTACCAGATTGCAGAGAGTAAAAGAAGTTATTTCGTGACTTTTTGTAGTGGAATCGTATCTGTATGTTCTCGTG
>DAIPML010000072.1:0-12845 GCA_036768735.1 Clostridiales bacterium
TGACCTTTTCAATTTTAGGCCATTCCTATTTTACACACTATACCGGACGTGACTACAGTGCGCTCTTTATCATAAACGAGAATATCATGCCCATACGAAGATTTAGCAGCCGTAATACCAATTTCATGCACTTCCGGCTTACAGTAGAAGAATTAATAATTGTTTTTATCTTTCAACAGTCTTGTGTTATATCCGTTTGGAATGGTCAGCATCAAGCGAAGAGGATTACGGTCGCTCAAGTCGTGGAGAAATAAGGCTGTTTCATACGAATATACGCCCTTTCTGCAACGATATTGTGCGATAAAATATTCATCTTCCCTGTGCTCAGCATCTATATACAAGCCGTGACTGATACGCGCTAACTCACCGGATTCTGCCAAACGCTGCAATTCCTTATTATTTATACCAGCTAATCTTGCATCTGAAGCCTTAATCACACCGTTGCCTTCAGCCAGTAGCTGTTTAATTAACTTTTGCATTTGTTTCTCACCCGTAATGACTTTTTCGTTCGCAATTATTATAAATGCTACGAACAAAAAAGTCGATGAGCTCTCACATAATCAGGAATTCCAGCAAAGATATGCAAAATGGCAGCCAATCTCTCATGACGCGCCACTAAACCCGGCCGCACCGGTAACGAGTATCTTAGACATGCAAGAGCTTTCTTCTAATTTATAAGATGCAACTTCGGGGCCAGATAATAAAGTTCTTGATGGGAATGCAAACAATCTTCTCATTATGAGTATTCAACATATACGCATAATCTTGTCCACAAATTGTTCCTTGCCGTATCCCTTAGCCCCTGCCAGTCGATATCCCTCAGCATATGCGAATAATACCCCGTTTGCATCATGATTGTATTCCTTTTCTGGAAAATGTTTGCCGTGTTATCTGCCGAAAAAAGAGAATCTCTTTTTTAAGATACCAGCAGACCATAAACATCAACGCTAGCAAGCTAAGTATAATTGCCTGCGGGGTTTGCAGCATATAAAACAGCACCCAGTATATGGCCAAAATAATCAATCCCAATCCATTATCTATTTCTGGCGCTATACCTTGTTTTTTATACAACAGAACCAGACGAATTACCGCATAAGAAACAAAGGCCAGGCTTAGAGATATGGCTGCTCCTAAAAGACCCCATAACGGAACAAAAACCTGCAACCCTACTACGTTAATAAGTCCGGCCACCACCGTGGTTACAGACATAATCAACGGCTTTTTTTCTGCTAAAAAGAGAGTTCCTAAAAATCCAGCATAAGTATTGGCCATTGTACCAAACAATAACGGCGGCACAATTTGCAAGCTTTCGGCATACTGCTCGTTAACAATAATCGGATATCCCAATTTAATGATTATCAGCAAAAAGCTCAGCCCTGCTAGTGATAGCTTTAGTATCATGCTGATACTACGGCGGTAATATGTTTTACGATTCTCATTGTTCGCCAGATCGTATGCCAGTTCATACCAAGCGAATTGAAACACGCCAATTACTAAAATAATTACTGTAGAAAACTTCATCACCACAGTGTACAATCCATTACTATATGCGCCAAGCTGATCGGTAATAAATACCTGTGTCAATCCGTTTAATAACCAGTTTGATGTAGAGGATATGGCAATCGGTGCAGAGAAGCGTAGCATTGCAAATGCTAACCTGAAGTCATATTGTTTAATAGAAAAGTGGAATAAAAACCGAATCTTACTTTCAATCATTATAATCTGCAATAATACACCGGATATATACGAGATATAAAGGGATTCTACCCCCATCTGGAAACCAACTATAAGGATAATATTCAGGATAAAGGATAATAAGCTGTTGGCACAACCAGATATTGAGAACAAAGTATTATTACGGTTTCCTCGAGCAAGCACTGTATAAAAATATTGAACTCCCGTCATCAAAGAAAAAATTAAAATCAACCATGCGTGTTCAAAATTTACAAAAGAACGAAAAATGAAAAAGCCTAGCGTATAGAAGAAAGCACCAAATAACATTATCCAAAAGCCATTTGCAAAAACCTTTTGCCGATCACTGCCCGTGGCATCAAAAGCAAATCGAAACACCCCATCCCATATCGTAAAAAAGAAAACAGGAATCATCGCATTAATTATGGTAACGCTCAACCCGTAAACACCATACTCTTCCGGGCTGATACGGCTAGTGTACAGTGGAAGCAAAAGAAATGATGCAATTTTGGTAAATGCATTGCCAAAAAAATAAACACTAGCCGTCTTTAAAAATCGTTTAGTATATCCCATTTATACTTTCTTTTCCGATGTATAATATTTTTGCAGTTTCTAGCAAATAATTTTATGTAGGGGATTCCGAAAGCAGTGGCCCGTATCAATGGCTCGGATACCCTGCATGCTAAGGAGGAATGCCAACGCTTTCCCGCACGGACCTGCAGAAATCAATACAAGTGTTTCAGTCTGCTTTACAAATTTTATGCGTCTTTTAATTTCATTAAGTATGCCATTTATCTGAGAAAATGCATTTTCATTTGGAATTGGCACAAAGGTAACCTGGCAAAAAACCGTTGATTTAAATTCGTTGGAGGTCTCTTCACTAGAATTAACAAATATAATATGAGATATATCTGGATTCAACCAGATTTTTGTATAGATATTTCGGTATTCAATAGCAAAGAGGAAGGCATCTCCATAAGTTACGGGAAGATCAAAATGTTGCTTAAAATACCGCCGAGAAGGTGGCCATGATAAAAAATATGCTTTGCGCTTCAAAAGTTTGAAGCCGTTACCTCTTAAAAAATCTCCAGGCATACATAAAACGTATGGACATATTTCTGGAGATTTTAAATACTCCTGTATAACCGATTTCAAAAGAAACATCAACTCAGGATGATTACATTGATAACAAACATCTAATCCACGTAATATATTTAATTCTCCATCACCAAATCGGATGATGGATTTTTTGCGCGTTATACATTGCCGAATCGTTTCCTCTGCTGATAAAAAATGGGCATTCTTTGTTCCATTGAAGGATAATATAGCATCCAAGATCAAACGGAATAATGTATACGTCTTTCTCATTAATTTTTTCATTATGATTCTTTATAACAAATCATTTCGAAACATCCAACCTGGCCATTTCAAAAAATAACAAATATATGATAATGGCCAAACAATTACATATATCGTTTTGTTTTTCACCCGCATAAACGCCCTGTCCAACCGTTTAATACGACACCATACCGTGTACATAACCATATACTTCACCTGACGGCAAATACCTCGGCGGGATATCGTGAGCTGGCTGATTCCCAATGCATAACCTAATGGATTTTTATGATATAGCAGACAGCTGTTATACGTGTAGCCGTCACTCAAATATTCCGAAATTGAGTATGGTTTATTTACAATTAACAAATCGTATTTATGATCAATCGCGGATAGCATTACGGATTCAGGAATAAATTTATCCTCGATTTCAGGGTATAAAAAACGGTGCAAGATCTCTGTTCGATACGCTCGGCAGGTATCTCCAGAAAACCGAAACTTTCGGTATAAAGTATCAAAATTCATCACAAATGGTTTTGTAGGGATATTAGCGTTTCCTATAATTTGACCATCCTGCTTTCCACGACGAGCAAGAACGCCAGCAATTTTTGAGTTATCTAGTATTTCCGCAAAGTGTTTTTTGAAGTTCTCAACAGTGGTCGGTAAATAGTAATCGTCTGAATCCAAAAAACCGAAATATACCGTCCTGCAATTCTTTACACCCATGTTGACAGCGCGTTGCTTGCCTGCATTTTCCTGATAAATATATTGAATAGAAATAGCATCCTCCTGTATCCAGCTATCTACTAGGACATTCGTATCGTCGGTTGAGCCATCATCCACGATTAGCCAGATAAACTCCTTGTTGGTTTGACGTTTCAACGCCTCGTAGCTGTGCTCCAGCATATGGGCACGGTTATAAGTCGGTGTGAATACAGTAAAATCAACGCTCATTCAGCCTCTCCCCAATGTTTTTTCACCTTATGCCAAACTCCGATTAACTGGCGGTTATACATAGGGATGGGGAAAAAATCATGCGCCAGAGCCTTAAGGTTACGAGTGTCCGATTGATCGCCTAAAACTTGAATGAGTGGTTCTCGATATAACGGAATAATCGGATTTTCGGGAAACTGAACCGAATAATAATCCTTATTTGGCTCTTTATGCAACTCCAATATATCCTGCTCAGCGAGAGTATGTAAAATGTTTTGACCTCGTTCACTGAAGCTAACTACCATGGATACGCCCTCCGGATGGCAATGGGCATACTTCGGCCCCCAATAATCGCCAAGGCGCAGATCTGCACAACTTGCTACACGATAATTGCAATCATAACACGAGCGCATATAACAATTTTGTAAATCGAAATAAAGATAAAAATTATCTTTAGATGCTGCCTTTAAGTACCTTTTTCCTCCGCCAGATATATACATATATTTTTGTTTCCATCCCTTAGGCTTATATCGAAAACATATTTCGGATATTTCTGTTATATGGCAATGAGCCTGTATCTCTTTAATGTGACGTTGGATCAAATATTTTGTCGGAACTCCGTGGCAAATTAAATCCACCAATAGAAAATGGTCTCGCATACCTTTTAACCGCAGAAATTTATCCGCACCAGCAATTTGGCAAGGAAGCCCAAACACCACACCCTGTTCCTGCTCTAATATTTCTAAAAACCCCATAGTAAAGTCACTTTGCATATATTTGGATCCTTGGAATTGCGTCAGTTGCTCTTCACAATTGCCTGGCACCATAACATGCCTGGCCTCCAAAGTATGGTTTTCAAAAACGCATCCCAATATAGGCAAGCCGTTTCTGTTAAAAAAACGTGAAATTTCGTATGCCACACCCCCTGATGCGGATTTCTCTAACGTGTTTCTCGATATTGAACGCGCCATAAACAAGGATGCATGCTCATCATCAATCGGCTTACCGTTGCTCCCCCGAAAGGCACAAATCTTTTCACACTTTCTGCAGCGAATACATTTATTCTGATCTACTTGAGCCTGATAAAAGCCTTCTTGCATGTTCATCGTAGCCGCTCCAGATGGGCATACGAAAGAACATGCCCCACACCCACTACAAGTGTTTGTAATATGAAAAGGAGCTTGCGCTCCCACATCAGCGGTAATTTCGGAAAGCGCTTTCTCAAGATATGCCAGACCGCGAGTGCGCAACAATGATAGGCCTTCTCGTACCCTGTCCCAACTGGTCTGTTGGTTAGTGGCTCCTATAGGCTTCCCGGTATAGAGATGATCCTCTAATTCAATTATACGCAAGAAATTATAAATGCGCGTATTTTGGGAATGTTTATCACTGTCGGAAAAACGTTTGAATGTACAAAAAGGTCGTTCATACAATACGGAAAACAGAGTGCCGTGAAAAGAGTCAGTGCAAACAAAGGATGCGTTTTGAATAAGCCCAAGGAACTCACATGGACCAACGCCACCTAGCATCTGATATTCTCGTGCCATATCTTTGCCGTGGACAGGTATTACTACGACCGGCAAACCAAGCTTCTTAGCTATGGCCCACACGGATCTCCAATGTCCCTCGTTCTGGCCTAAAAAATAACACAGAAGGTAAGGCTTTGACACTGAAACAGGGAAGGCAATCATTTCCCATTGTGCTGGCGTCAAAAGCAGCGTAGGATCTGGCATCACTTCAGCCTGTACGCCACACTCCTTTGCCAGCAAATCTGCCGCTGATTGCTCTCGTACGGATAAATATGAAAATCGTTGCACTTGTTCTGTTACAATCCGTTTAGTGTGCACGTCCGGAAAATGATTAACTCCCAGACTGGGCGCATAAGCCACCATCTTCCGCTTCTCCCTCACAAAATCTAAATAATACTTGGTATTCAATGCCATAAGCGTCCAAATTTGGTCGCTCCCACACACAAAAACATCGTACCGACTATTTAGTTCAAATAGCTCTGATGACGTCGTAAGCGGCCGGGTCATGAAAATATTCTCGGCTTTGAACCTCAAAAACTTTTCTTCTCGGTTCTTATCAAAAAATATGCCCCATTTTTTTGTCTGCAAAACACGGCGAAAAAAATCGTAGACTTTACGGGAAGACAAAAGCATCTCCAGCCTGGTTATGCGGCTGGCAGATGGTACAATATAATTGATGCCCTCCGGTTCATAACCTAATGAAGAAATTGCCGCTGACAACGCATATGCTTGAAGCGCCGTTCCGTAATTATGATGTTGATACCATGTCATAATACCGACTTTTTTTTGCAAGAATGTCTTCCTTTCTTCCCTATCCATGAAAACACTAGCCATTAGGCCTTATATATAATTCTCTAAGTATAATTCTCTAAGCCTTGCTTGTATTTCTTTTTTACAGAAGCATCTGGTTTTAAAAGCAATTTATATGTTGCAATATTACAACACTTAATTTGTTTTATCGCTTTCAAGTCATCACCATAATCTGCAAGAAATGAAAAAAGAGCTAACATTGGTGCTAAAAAAGTTGTTGAAAATAAAGTCAACTCATTAAATGCATGGAACA
The DNA here is from genome assembly GCA_036768735.1 of Clostridiales bacterium. Lineage (GTDB taxonomy): Bacteria > Bacillota > Clostridia > DSM-8532 > DSM-8532 > JAAYGP01. Next base: position 6,553 of record DAIPML010000072.1, read on the forward strand.
TAATTGTTATATATGCAGCTAATGAAATCTTTGAAAAACGATCATTATATTTTTCAAGCCGATTCACCATATTTTTAAAAACAGCATAGGCAAGCATGATAAACGCTACTGCTGTTAATAAGCCATATGCTGATAGCAAGTTAAGCATGGAATTATGAAGATTAAATGTAGTGATGGAAGAAAGTGACTGATGGGTTCCCAATCCGAATAACCACGAGCTTTTTAAAAGATCCCATACTTCGTCCCATATAATTTCTCTTCCTGTATAAAAATGTTTATTACTAAAAAACAGCTTGATCAAAATCAAATGTTGATAAAGATAAATTACTATCTTTGTCCAAACCAGCGAGCCTACCGTTAGAAATAAAAATATAGATTTATTTATAAGATTCTTAATTAACAATTTGTTAGGCATTAAATTTACAACAAAAATATAAACTGCGATTGCTGCAATGCTGTTACGCGAATTGCTTTTTTCAAATATCATATGAAACACTAATAACATAAAAATAGAAAATAATATAACTTTTATTAGTTTCGGTATTTTAAAATCGGATAATGCCCAGTCCATAAAAATCACACCTAGAACTGCTATAATTCCAACTGTATTAGGATTATAAAGCCCTACCCCTTGTTTAAACATCCATATAACAGTTAATAAAATATAACTGATAGTTGTAAGTCTACGTGTTCTTATGCTAATGGTTACAGACATTGAGAGATGCAACATTAATGATGTGTTTACAATAACTAATAAACTGCCGTATCCACCGCCATTTATTAATACGGCTATAAACGCAAATATAATGACCATAGAAAGCATAAAAATATATTTTATTTTCTTATGTATAAGCAACCCCAAAATTAATACTATTGTTTGAAAAACGATCAGCCAACTTATGAAAAAAGAATATGTTGAGTAAAAAACATGTATTAACAAAGTAATTCCATTTAGAGTTATAAGGTTCATGTTATCCCACATCTTTGTTTTGATCATGCTATTTCACCATAATTTTTCTATAATACTTCTTTCATTTACAAAAGTTTAGCTACCATTCTATAGAGGCTTATCTACATTCTTCGATGACATGATTTCACTATCATATCGTATAGATTATCGGCCGACACTTTCATTGAGGTTACTTCTTTATCGATGCTGTTTAGAAGTCGATCATTATTTCCATGTCGGAACAAATACAAAATTTTTTCGGCAACCTCTTTCACGTCCATAAAGTCGTTGATAATATCCTGATCTTCCGTATTATTAATGACAGACAAAGCGCCAACGTTTCGGCTTACCAATATATCACACCCTTCTCTTAGTGCTTCAACCACACCTATTCCAAATGATTCCAATGTGCTGTTTTGAATAAATATCCCACATTCTTTCAAATACCTTTTCACCTCGCCGCTGTTTACTTGCCCAACAACCGTCGTATGATGATTCTGTTTCATCGCCTCTGTATCCAGTCCATCTCTCCCCAAAACAAATAGTTGAAACGCCTGCCTGTAGTCACTATTTAACATCTCCACCGCCTGGCTGATAATCAGGTTGTTTTTCTGTGGTCGACCGCCACCCATCGTCACAATTTGCATAGAATTCCGAGGGATGGTCATCTTTTCTGTGTGCTTTTGCTTTTCCCATTCGACACCAATGTTTACGAAAACAAGCTTCTCTATAAATTCCGGATATCTCCGTCCCACCCATTGTGAAAACCTCTCTGAAACACAAATGATTTGATCAACTTTCGTCATGATAATCTTTTCTGTGTTAATAGCCTGTTGATCTGGAGCTAATCTATTGACTTCACACTCGTATTCATAGCAGCCATGCATAAGATAAGCGATTGGCTTTTTAAGTAATGCTGCTAATTTCACAGCCAGAAAACTACTGTTCCCCCCTCCCGACACCACTATCGATGATGATCGAAACACGCCGAAAATCAGTTCCAGAAGCAAAAGTGGTTTGTTCCTTTGATACGTGAATATCATTCGATGGCATAGATATTTATGGTAAGCTCTATTGAGATTAGATGGTCCCGTGTTTTTATAAATATCTCCCACAAATAATATCTTCATAGGCTCCTCTTATACGTTTTCAAAACAGGCCATTGCCCATACAGAACATTGGCCGAATATCCTGAAACAGCAATTGTTCATACGAAGCGATTTTTATACTGTGCCAGCAGCTTAGCGGTTATGCCAACTCCGACGCATCTTACCAGCGCATGTACAAGCCAGATCTTTCCGGTTCTGCCAAAGCGAAGCAGCCATTTGTACTCTTTAATGTCCTTTTTTACACTTTTTGCTACCACTGCATCAAGCGATGCATAATTAAATAACAAAACCACATATTCATAGGCCATAAAGGCATTGATCTCTTGCTGAAAGATTTGGCTCAGATCCTTGCTTGCCCATTTTCTGATAATCGATAATAAATCCAATACGTTTTTAACACTTGTAGAAGTTGTAATGGAAGATGCACGGCCCTGCCTATAAAAATAATATTCTCCGGAATAATAGGCAAAGGTCTCTGCTTTCAACAGCAATCTCACCGTCCAATCGATATCCTCGGATAACAGATCTTTTTCAAAATACAAGCTATGTTGCCTAATGAGCGCTGTCCTTATCATTTTTGTACAAGCGCTTCCCGGGAACTTGGGCAGCATAGCGATATGATTTAGCACCTCTTCTTTGCAACGATCATTAATGGCCTTTGCATCGTATCCGTCCTTCATCGGAACGTATTTCTCGTCGAAAAAAATTTTGGTGGCCTCTAAAAAAACTACATCCGTTCCACGAGAACCGATTTGCTCCACAATAAGCGCTAACGCGCCATCCGCAAGATAGTCATCGGAATCCACAAAAACGACGTAGTTCCCTGTAACCATACGCAATCCGGCGTTTCGAGCGTCAGATAAGCCTCCGTTTTCCTTATGGATCACTCGGATAGCTCCAGACCGTTCTGCATAGGCATCACATAAGACACCACTGTTATCGGTAGAGCCATCGTTCACAAGAATAATCTCATAATCCTTTAATCCTTGCCTTAACAAACTCTCCACACATTCCCCTAAATACCGTTCCACGTTAAATACGGGAACCACAATGCTAATCCCCATAAACAATAGCTCCTATCGCATAAATGCCTGAATTTTTCTTTGTATTCTTCGATTGCAGATATAACGGGGAATCCCAACAAAAAGGTTTCTCATTTTAGCAACGCGAATCTTTCGCGAGATATTGGTATGCCGAACAGCTTCAGAAAATCCACCGTGCAAATAGGCCGAAAGAAAGATCTCTCTTTGCGGAGGGCGTGTTGGTGGAGATGAGAGTTGCTGATTGCCTTGAACAGCCTCTTGTACTGCTCTTTGCTCAACCACAGCCACCTTCCGAATTTGCAAAAGCATGCTCTTTCCTTTTTCTGTATTAACCAGTATCACCGAAGTTTTTCCGGGGTACCCTCTTAACGCATCATTGCCAAGCCCCCAGAAATCGCCAATGGTAAGATCTCCTACCCTCTGTAGTTGCGCATAAGCACACCGATAACAGCTTTCACGAAATGCCAAACTATTCATAAACACAGAGAAATAGGCATCCTCTGCTGCCCGTTTAAGATAAATTTTTTGGTCACCTTTATAAGCAGAAAAGCAATAATCATATCTCCCTCGGAACTCCACTTTGCTGACATATCTGCTGCATATAACACTCTTAATATGCTGACGAAGATAGGTCATCGGAGGCGTTCCATGGCAAATTAAATCCACCGTATATAAATTCGGCCAATCCTTTTTCAAAAAGGCTTTTAGTCCGGCTACATGGCAAGGCGTTCCCACAAACAGACACAGAATATCCTGAAAAAGCAGATCCTGAACCTGTCGGTAAATCGTTCCCGGATAAGCATACACATATTTACTGCCTCTGAATCGTTCTAACCCGGATTCTGTCCGTGATACATTATAAATTAATGTACCGTTTTTATCATAAGTCACGCCAAATACCGCGCCGCTTTTTTGAATAACGCAACGGCCCAAAATGGTGGCCGCTCCGCCGGACGAGCTTATTAAATCCTTCCCATAGGGAGAATACATAGCGTAACATTCTGTAGGCATATTCAGATTGGGCCGACAATGTTCAGGACATACTTTGGCACACGCCTCGCAACGAACACAACGCTTTTCATCCAATACAGGATGAATGTATCCCCATTCATCTTCTGTCATGGTTATTGCCTGGTTTTTGCATACGCTATAACAAGAACAACAACCGCTACATTTATCCGATTCACAGATAATCAATGAACATCTCCCTGAAATAATCGGTTCCTTCCATGCAACTTATTCCTCCTTTATTGTAGGCTCGTCGCAAGAAAGCATCTGGTTCTTTCTCTCTCAAACTCCAAAATAGCATTAACTGGTTTATAATCAATTTCTTCATCAGCCGCTGCCTGAGCAGCGTTTCTCGTGTTTACCAATCTGTGTTGTAACCCTGTTAATTCCAGCAAGCTTAATATTCTAGAATTAAATTTATTTCTGGGCACCACTATAAAAGGGCGATTGAAATTTATAGAAAACACCAAGCCATGAAAAGAATTGGTCACGATATAGTCAGCATTCATAAACAAGGATAAAAAATCCTCGGGCCCTCTGTGTGTGAAAAGCTGATCAACATATTTCGGATGGCACAGGTTCCAAGAGAGCTTAACAAGTTTCAGCCCAAGCCTGTTTGCTATGATGCGGGCAAATTCCGTTGCCTGATTATCCTCATTATACAGTAACATCAAAATAAGATATCTTTCCTTAACTAAAGGCTTGGCCGCTAATTTAGCCCACTCTTGCGAACATATTTGCAAAGTGGGATCAATCAACCATGTTCCGCTTTTATACCCCAGTATATCTAAAATGCGAAGCGCTGTGTTTTCACGTACGGAAACGGAATGGTATTGCTGTATCAATTGTTTGGTTTCCTGTATCTCCATACTGTCAAGCGATTCTTTCCCAAAGCTGGAAGCATAAGCTATTTTTAGACATGATTTAGGAGCAAATTTCAAAAACATGGCATAATCGATACCACGATTGTAATAGCTGTTCCACACCTGATCGCTTCCTGTAACAAAGGCATCAGCCAAAGGTGGATTCTTTAACAATGCCGCATACCCAATGTATTTTTTATCAGTCAAAAGCAACTTTTTCTTGATAAATCTGCCAAAGGTTCTTTTTTTGAGAAGCAATGATACTAACTTAGCCGCATGGTATGCTCCGGTTTTCAGTGCTCCCTGGATTTGTGAGGGACGCTGTTTCCATATCTCATATGTTGTCGTGTATGTTGTCGTGTGAGGCATAACATAGTCAACAATAAAGGGTTTATGCCCCATTTCCTCCAGCACGTGCTGCGTAGCGTATGCCTGCAGTACAGAACCGTAATTAAACACACGATGCAAAGTAACAATTCCGATACGCATACTCATCCTTCCCTTTTTGCCTACTGCTTACTAATAATTCTGTTTCGAAAAAACCATTTATACGCAAGAATCAGTCTGCAAAGTTAAACAGCCAATACCTAAGCGGCTTCTTCAAGTGTTACCTTGTATTACATAGGCTCCAATCTCTTGGCCATTCTGCGCACTATAGCTGTCTCATTACGTTTATCAAAGTAGCCACCACCAAGATCCTGGTATGACGCCCCTTCCTTGAGCACGTGGCAGATAATTAAATTATCAACACCGTGTGCATAATTGCCACCTTAGCACGTTTACTGCCTCGCCTGGCTGCAATCCGACTATACTGTGCTCTAGATATCTCCCTTTCGTATGCCTGATCACCTGGGCATATTCCACAGTGGAGACAAAATCAAGCAGCAATAACGATCCTTGCGTCCGCGTATTCCGCCGGGTTAGATAACCCAGAGTGCTATGCGGGCCCTTACGGTTGTAGAAGCTCTCTATATACCAGAATATGTCCTGCTTGGCTTCCTCACGGCTATGGTAATCGGCATGATGTACCAGCTCTTTCTTAAGGCTGGCGAAGAAGCTCTCTGCTACCGCATTATCCCAACAATTGCCTTTACGGCTCATCGAAGGTATCATACCATAACCGTCTAACATCTTTCTATACTCTTTACAGGCATACTGGCTGCCCCGGTCTGTATGGTGGATAAGTCCAGGATTCACTCCTCTTCTGTATACAGCCATCCTTAAGGCCGATTTTACCAACTCCTGGTCTATTCTATTACTCATGGTCCAGCCTACTACGCTACGGTCATATAGATCCAGCAATACCGCCAGGTATAACCAT
>DAIPML010000073.1:0-12739 GCA_036768735.1 Clostridiales bacterium
GGTCATGTGTGGTTTTAACCATATTCTTAGCCACTCCAACTGTTGGACTTGATTTTCCACCACCAAACAATGTACTCTGTAACCCAATTTGTTTTTCACCTGTCACTTCTTCTGCTCTTCTGTCAGACTTATTATCATCGCTTCTTTCCTCCGGAATTAAAGACGCACCCGAAAGAGCTGAAAGAACTGCATGATACACAGCTCTGAACACTTTTTGTTCATCCGAAAAACGCACCTCTAACTTTGCCGGATGAACATTAACATCAACAAATTGAGGGGATATACTAAGCTTTAACACTGCAAAAGGAAACCTTTTTTGCATAAGTCTTGTTTTATATGCTTGCTCAAGGGCTGCGGTTACTATCTTATTGTAAACAAACCTGTTGTTAATGATAATAGATTGGGAGGTTCTGTTGCCCTTTGATATTTCAGGCTTACCAATAAACCCTTTTATACAAATCCCGTCACCTGTCGCATCAACCGGAATGACAGAATGGGCTATTTCTTTTCCGTAAATGCTGTAAATTACGCTTAAAAGGTCATGGTTTCCCGGAGTGTGCAAAATTGTTTTACCCTGATTAATCAGTTTTATGGATATGTCCGGTCTTCCAAGAGCAATACGAAGTAAAATATCGCTTATATATCCTGCTTCAGTTGAATCCTTTTTTAAAAATTTATACCTGGCCGGTGTATTGTAAAAAAGCTCTTCTACAATAAATGTAGTGCCTTTGGGAGCACCCACAGGCTCTATTGATAGTATATCTCCGGCTTCGACAGTAACCCTTGTGCCGTTTTTTGCTTCCTCTGTCTTTGTAATAACCTCGATCTTTGACACGGATGCAATACTGGCTAGAGCTTCACCGCGAAAACCCATGGTTGATAATTTATCCAGATCACCAATTCTTTTTATTTTGCTTGTCGCATATCGTTCAAAAGCCATGGTCACATCATCTGCTTCTATGCCGCTACCGTTATCGGTTATTCGAATACTTTTTATACCGCCTCCGGTTATTTCCACAGTTACGGATGTAGCCCCTGCATCAAGAGCATTCTCTGTCATTTCCTTTACAATAGAAGCCGGACGTTCAATTACTTCACCCGCTGCTATTTGATTTGATGTGTTTTCGTCCAGAATTACTATCTTTCCCATGGAACACTCCTTATTGAAAAAAGTCAAATCTACTATTTTAATCGCTGCTGCATTGAGAACAGCTTATTCAAAGCATCAAGGGGTGTCAGCGATGTTGCGTCAAGAGTTCGGATTTCATCAATTACATCTCTTTCTCCCTTTGATAGGGCACCGGCTGACAACAAATCCAACTGTCCGTCCAATGGTTTTGTGTTTTTCTTTCTATTTCTTCCACTCTTATTTATGTCTGCAGCATCAAGCTCTTCCACTATATTTTTTGCTCTGTCAATAACAAGCTGGGGAACACCCGCAAGCTTTGCGACCTCAATGCCGTAGCTGCGATCCGCTCCTCCAGGTTTTATTTTGCGGAGAAATATTATATCCTCTCCCCTTTTTTTAACATCAATACAGCAGTTTTTTATTCCCGGTTGTTTTTCTTCCAGCTCTGTAAGCTCATGATAGTGCGTGGCGAATAGAGTTCTGCATCCCAAGCGCCCTTTGTCGTTAATATATTCTATAACGGACCATGCGATGGACAAACCGTCATAAGTGCTTGTCCCACGTCCGATTTCATCCAGTATTAATAAGCTTCTTGGTGTTGCGTTATTAAGTATATTAGCTACTTCCATCATTTCCACCATAAAGGTGCTTTGTCCTGCAGCAAGATCGTCCGATGCTCCTATTCGTGTATAAATGCGATCAGTAATGCCTATGCACGCCTCTGTTGCTGGTACAAAACTGCCCATTTGAGACATGAGCGTAATTAATGCGGTCTGCCTCATATATGTTGACTTTCCTGCCATATTGGGACCTGTAATAATAACTACACGGTTATCATTGTAATCTAAAATAGTATCGTTTGGAACAAATGCAGTTTTATCAAGCATTTTTTCCACAACAGGGTGGCGTCCGTCTGTTATTTTTATTTCGCCGCCTTCGCTGACAACAGGTTTTGTATAGTTTTCCCTGTCAGCCACCTCAGAAAGCGAACAGAGAACATCCAAAACAGCCATTTGTACTGCAGTTTGCTGAATCCTTAAAACCTTAGAAGCAATCTCCTCTCTTATCCGGCAAAACAGTTCATATTCCAGTTCAATAACCTTCTCTTCTGCGCCTAAAATAGTATCTTCAAGGTTTTTTAGCTCCTCCGTTATGTATCTCTCGCAATTGGTAAGGGTTTGTTTTCTCACAAAACGCTCTGGAACCTGATTAAGATTTGAATTTGTAACCTCTATATGATAACCAAAAACCTTGTTATATTTAATCTTTAGATTTTTAATTCCGGTAGCTTCTCTTTCACGGCTTTCAAGGTCTGCAACCCATTGCTTTCCATCTATACATGCATTACGATAGCTGTCTACCTGCTCCGAAAAACCACTTTTTATCACTCCTCCGTCCTTTATTGTGAGTGGTGGTTCCTTGGCTATTGCTGAATCAATAGTGTTATATATATCCGTCAATGGATCCGTTGCATTGAATATTTCGCTGCAATATTCTGATTTCAGCCCATACACCATTTCGATTATTTTGGGAATTTGCCCAATGGATGCTTTCAGTGATATTAAGTCCCTTCCGTTAACATTTCCAACTATGAGCTTTGCCGAAAGTCTTTCCATATCATAAACCTTATTTAAAAGCTCCATTATTTCATTACGAACCATAAACTTTTCTTTAAGCTCTTCAACTGCATTAAGTCGTTTATTTATTTCACCAACATCCAAAAGCGGCTGCTCAATCCATTTACGAAGCAGTCTCCCACCCATAGCCGTCGTGGTTTTATCCAAAACCCACAAAAGGCTTCCTCTTTTTTTTCTATCACGAAGCGTCTCGGTCAGCTCAAGGTTTTTTCTGCTTGAGCTGTCGATCATCATGTAATTTTCAATCTGATAAGGTTTAATTGTATGAATGTGCCCGAGATCAGTTTTCTGCGTTGATATGAGGTAATAAATTAATGCTCCGGCAGCAACTGCTGCAAGTTCCTGGTTTTTTAATACGTTTTCACCGACAGTGCTTTCAATTCTTTTTATGGCTTCATCTCTAAAAAATGCTTCACCTTCGAGCACGGACACATAAACGCCTGTTTTTTCGCTGAATTCCTTATCTGAGATAACTTTTTGAAAGTCCCCGTTTACAAGGATTTCAGAGGGTTTGTACCTATATATTTCATCATATAATTTTTTATATGTATTTCCGTAATTGATTTGCGTCGCATAAAACTCAGCGGTGGTAACATCAACTACCGCAATTCCAAAGTATGTTTGCTGGCAGTATATTACCATAAGAAAGTTATTCTTTTTATCTTCAAGCATTGACGGATCAGTTACGGTGCCCGGTGTTATCACCCGGGTAACCTCTCTTTTTACTATCCCCTTTGCAACAGAAGGATCCTCCATTTGCTCACAAATAGCAACTTTATACCCTTTATTTATTAGCTTTGCTATATAATTATGCGCCGAATGCCACGGAACCCCACACATAGGAGCTTTTTCGCCAAAACCGCAGTCACGGCCGGTTAATGTAATTTCTAATTCCTTTGAAGCTGTCTTTGCGTCTTCAAAAAACATTTCATAGAAGTCTCCCAGTCTGAAAAACAGCAGACAATCTTTATACTGCTCTTTAGTGTCCATGTACTGCTGCATCATTGGTGTAAGTTTCATAACTTTCTCCTCACTCAACTTTTCCTTCCAGCCAGAATGGCCGCGGGTGTACTATTTTAACCTTGACAAGCTCCCCCGTTAAATCCTCATCGCATGAGAAATTCACCAGCTTAAATTCTCTGGTTCTGCCCATGTACATTAAATCACTTTGTCTGCTTCTTCCTTCCACAAGAATTTCAACAAGCCTATCTTTATATGACTGGTTAATCTCTTCGCTAATTAAGTTTTGCACATCTAAGAGTCTTTGAAATCTTTCTTTTTTTACATGATCCGGCACCTGAGTTTCAAGCTTTGCTGCCTTTGTTCCTGTGCGTTTAGAATATAAAAACGTAAATGCCTGATCAAATCGCACTTTTCTTACCACATCAAGAGTATGCTCGAAATCCTCTTCCGTTTCGCCCGGAAATCCGACAATAATATCGGTGGTAAAGGATATATCCGGTATTGCTTCTCTTACCTTATCAACAAGCTCAAGATAATGCTCTTTCGTATATTTTCTGTTCATCTCTTTAAGAATCCTGCTGCTGCCTGATTGAAAAGGCAAATGCAAATGCTCACAAAGCTTAGGAAGCTCTTTCATTGCTGCAATAAGGCTGTCGGATAAGTCTTTGGGGTGAGATGTCATAAAGCGGATTCTTTCTATTCCGTTTATATCGTTTAATAAATATAGTAGATCTGCAAAAGCGTCTTTCTCACCTGAATCATTCCCATAGGAGTTAACATTCTGACCAAGCAGGGTTATTTCCTTAAACCCCTTGTCCGCAAGCCCTTTCACTTCATCTATTATATCTTCCTTTTTGCGGCTGCGTTCTCTTCCTCTGACATATGGAACTATGCAATATGAACAGAAGTTGTTGCAACCATACATTATGTTAACCCATGCCTTGACCTTTTCAGTCCGGGTCATAGGAACCCCTTCAACGACCTGTCCTTCGGCATCCCATATATCAAAGACTCTTTTGTTACCTGTCATGTACTTGTATAAAAGCTCCGGAAAAGCATGCAGGTTATGTGTGCCAAAAACAATATTTACATGGCGATATGATTTTTTTATTTTTTCAACCACTTGGGGCTGCTGCATCATACACCCTGTTATGGCTATAATACTTTTTTTATCGCCTTCTGAAGGCTTTAGAAGACCTAAATGCCCATAAATTTTCTCTTCTGCATTTTCCCTTACACAACAGGTTTCAAACACTATAACATCGGCCTGCTCATCTTTTTGAGCCCTTTCAAAGCCCATTTCCTCCAACATACCGGTTAAGTTTTCCGCATCGTGCTCATTCATCTGGCATCCGAAAATTCGTATATCATATGTGGGACGTCGGCCTTCTAAATTTACCCTTTGAATTGTTATTTCCTTTACTTTATCTATATAAGCATACTGCTTCTGTATTGCCTCTTCTGAAACGCAAGCTTTTTTTCTGTTTGGCATTAAGACTTTTCCCTTCCCTTTGTTTAAATACTCTTCAAAATGCAAGTGTTTGCTTTGGATATGTCCATTATACTTTTTATTTTGCCCACAGGCAAGAATTATGATTGGATTCCTAGATATGATGCAATCATGGTTGCATTAATTTATATGATGCACATGTAATAGCATCACTGTATTTGATGCACTTTATATTACATCATTTCGTTGCCTTTGTTCGTAATATATGGTATAATATCCTCGATAACGAGGATATTATACGCCTCCGGCGAATTTAATGCGCGTGCGATATTTTCTGCCAAAGGCAGAAAAAGATAACCTGCGGTTGGCTGTATAGGTAACGTTTTGCTAGCAAAACGTGAGCACATGCGCAATTATATCACGATTTCTTCGAAATCTTGATATGGTATTTATTTACGAGGTGTTGCTATGTATTTTGCAATTATCGGTGATATCATAAATTCAAAGAGTATAGCGAACCGTGCTGAATTTCAGAAAAAACTAAAGGGGTTACTTGATAGGATCAATTCCGATTATTATAGTGAAATTGCAGCCAATTTTGTCATCACCCTCGGAGATGAATTCCAGGGGCTGCTCACTTCCCCTGAGTTTATACTTGAAATACTCGAAAGAATAAAATTTGCAATCTATCCTGTAAAAGTGAGGTTCGGCATAGGGATCGGTGGAATTGATACGGAAATCAGCCGTGAAATGGCTATTGGAGCTGATGGTCCGGCTTATTATCATGCCAGGAATATGATCAATGAACTTAAGGCAAATGAAAAGAGTAAAATGAGCGCCATTTCGGATATCAGGCTCAAAGCTGACGACAAAGCATCCATACTCGACCTTATAAATTCCAATCTCAGCCTTTGCTCCTTTATTGAAAGCAAATGGACAAAAAAGCAACGCGATCTGATCGGAGAGGATTTATTACAAAATCAAAACCAAAGTCAGCGTAAAATCGCATTAAAATTTAACCTGTCACAATCAAGCGTACAGCGAAGGTTCAAGAGTGCCGGATATTACAGTTATCTTAATGCACAAAAGACCGTTAAAAAAATTCTAATTGAAGAATGGAGTGCTGCAAATGCTCAATAAGCTGCTAATGCTGAGTTTTACAGGTCATATCTTGGGCGACTACTATCTCCAAAACGATAAAACCGCATACAACAAAAACGAAAAGCTAAGCAAGCTCCTCTATCACACAGCTTTATACATCATCCCATATGTGTTGCTCTTTCTTTTATTCGGCAGGTCATATAGGCTTGGAATATATTTTCTTTTGGTGTGCGCGGCACATTTTGCAATTGATCTGATAAAATTTATTCTTTACAAATCCAATCTGTTCCGTAAATCCTCTCAAAAGCACAAAACAACAGACTTCCTGATCTATGTAATTGACCAGCTCCTACATATTATCTCTATTTTGTTCATCAGTATTTATTTTAAAATTCCACATTCAAGCATCCAATCAGAGCCCTTTTTGAAGGATTTCATTAAAGCGATCAATCTAAATGTTGCATTTGCTCTCAGATGGTTCTTGCTCTTATTATGCATATACAAGCCAACAAACATAACATTTGTCAAGGCATTTTCACATTATAAGCCTGAAGTCAAGGAGGAATCGCCCAATATCATTGTGGTCAGGAATGTGGCAATCAATAAAAAGGCCGGTTCGATTATAGGGTTTCTGGAACGGGTGCTGATCGTTATATTTGTAAGTATGCAGCAATATTCGGCAATCGGCTTAATCCTTACTGCCAAGTCCATCGCACGTTACGACAGCATTTCGAAGAGCCAGGATTTTGCAGAATATTATCTGATCGGAACCTTGTCGAGCCTGCTTTCAGCTCTTTTATTTTATTTAGCAATCTTCGGAAAATTGTAATGTTCGACTATAGACTATTATCAACAATACTTAAAAACTCCTGTGGCGCAAATATTATTGAATCCTTAGGGAAGTGTTTTTTGTTTCCTGTAACCAAGTATGCCCTAGCAGATTTGGCAACTTCATAAAACACTTTATCATCCTCATCTTCAAAGGTATCCAATATTGGCGCAGGCACAATAGAAATGCCTGAACGGATAAGAAAATCAATTACCTGCTTAACGGCTCTTTTATCAAACTCAAATTTTGCCCTTAGAAGAACCTCCTGATACTCTGCTATAATCCGGCTGTCATAACATAAGATAACGTTACCATTCAATACATGGTCAAGTACCCTTGCCGGCCTACCAGACGGTGTTAGCAGTGCAGAAACAAGAATATTGGTATCAATTACTGCCTTGAGCATTCGCGTTTCTCCTTACGTGCTTTATATATTTCTTCATCAATATCCTCTGAAGTCATATCCGACCTGCCACTTCTTACCGAAGCAATACGCAGTTTATTTACTGCTCTCATAGCCATAGACTGTCTCACGCTTGCTAATACCTCTTCAAGGCTCTCATCATCTATTCCAATCATAAGTGCCGTTGGTTTACCATTATTGGTTATTATAATTTCTTGTGTTTCAGAAAGCTTATCCCAAACCTCACGGGGGTGTGTCCTTAAATCTCTTACTGTATAAAAGTTCATATAAATCACCTCGATAACTTGATAATATAATTATACCGCATTGTCACTCAAGTGTCTACATCGGTGTTCGGTTTGCACAAAAAGCTCCATTTTCATATGAAAAAGGAGCGGCACCGGGAAGCACCACTCCTCTTACTAAACTCATATTAAGTCAAAAAACATACACTTGGTTTGCCACCCCTTGGTCTACCTTATTCTGTGTGTATAGCCGAAAGTGCACTGATTTTTGTTGCTTTTCTTGCCGGGAAAAAACCGGATATAAGTCCGATGAAAGCACTGAATGCCATCCCCGTTATTGCGAGCCAAGCAGGTATTATTGAAAGCTTTGTTTCCCCGCCCATTCCAATACCTATTCCAATACCTCCACCGCCGAACAACTGCGGTCCTAAGCTGTTTAGCAGATACGAAACGCCAAAACTGAAACCAATTCCGAGTAATCCGCCAATAAAGCCGATCATAGAGGATTCATATAAAAACAGCCTTCTTATATCCTTCAGACGTGCTCCTATTACTTTCATAATTCCAATTTCTCTCGTTCTTTCGTAAATTGCCATAACCATCGTATTGGCAATACCTATGGCAGCAACTAACAGGGATATGGCTCCGATTCCGCCAAGTACACCCTGCATGACAGCCTGTGTTTTATTCGCTTGCTCCAATGATTCCGCCATGCTGTATGCGTTCACACCAAGAGCCCGAATCTGCTCCTGAACATCAAGAACGTTTTTTATTTCATTTACTTTTACTTTTGCTTGCTGATAACCAACCTCAACAGTTTTTTTCCTTCTGTTTTTTTCATCAGGGTTTTTTAATGATTGTTTATATTCCTGATCCAGCTTAACCAGCTCATCAATGTTCATATATGCCTGATAAGAAGTTTCCCAGCTTCCCTCCTCAAGTATTCCAACACCTTCTACATTGTAAACCTTGGGTTTCCTACCCAGCTGTTGTCCGGGATACTTTTCACCAAAGCTCATGTCAAAGGACATTTTTATTTTATCCTCAAGAAAGTTAAAATCCTTCTCCTCATTGCCGTACATACCACCATACATAAATCGACCTCTACCCATGTTTTTTGGGTTATAAAACTGGTCCTTCATGTTTGAGCCGAAAACAATATGGAGCTTGTCATCGGAATTGAGAGTTCTACCCTCGCTAATGTTATATTCAAGAGCGGGCATAGCTGCCGGATTAATGCCGATAATATTTACATATCCAATATATTTATCTATCTGCATTTTAACATTTGTCTGATAAAAAGGTGTTACAGCTTCAACATTAGGCATTAAAGCAATTTGGTCAAGCACTTCCTGTGAAACAGTCGGTTCTACCCATTCATCATTCCGGCCTCTTTTAACATTCATCATATTCTCATAGCTGGGATGAACCGTAATAACGTTCATGCTTCCCATCCTGCTCATCTGTTCCTTATATGCGGTGTTCATCGCAATACCCAATGAAAGCATGATAATAATGGCAGTAGTTCCAATCACAATACCCAATACTGTAAGTGTTGTTCTTACTTTACTTCTGAACAGGTTTTTTAATGCCATCCTTATTAAATCAAATATTTTCATCAAGCATCAACTCTTTTCTTTTCTTTCGCCTTTTTAAGACTATAATAAGAACTATAACGCCAACTAATACCACCCCACCAATGATTACGGGTATGAGCGGGAATTTTGATGTCTGTGGTTCCTCCATGCCCGGATACATACCTGGATTTTTGCCCGGCTCCATACCCGGGAAATCCATACCGGGGTTCATAACAGGCGCTGCTTCCATGGCGATAACGCTAAATTCCTTTTCTATTCTGTGCTCGGTACCTGCGGAATCTTCAAAGGTGTAAACTAGTAATCCCTTTGTTTCTCCGGGTGTAAGTGGTATGATACTTGCTTCATAATAATCACTGTTACCGCTGTCAAAGTTACCGACAAAATAGTTCGATTCCTTAGTATCAAATTCACCTTCTACTCTCACCATTAAGTTAGAAAGCAGCACCTTGCCCATGTTATAAAACTCAGAAGATATGTATACGGGTTCGCCAACAATTGCAGGCTCATAAACAATAACATCAGTGGTTTCAAGCTTTGCGGGCTGAACTACCGGTATGCCAAACACATCCTCCATGCTGTTGGTTTTCAATTGATTCTGCTCTTCGTATTCATATTCAAACGCTGCTTTTACCACATAGGTTTTCGCCTTTGCGTCCGGAATGGTGTACATAATCATTTCCTTATTGGAAGCCTGACCTGGTTCCAAATGATCAATATAGAAGGTATTACTGCTTTGCACCGGCGTGAATACGCTTCCTGTCGCTTCGCTTCCCTCGTTAACTATGAGTGTTATTTTCATGTTTTCAACCGCTCTTATCTTGCTTGTATTAAGAAATGTCATGCGGAGTGTAAAATTTTCACCGGCATTTACCATCCCGGGCTCCGATGAGTATTCTGATATAATGATTTTTGGAACGGTGTTTAAGGTTCCCTTATCATCCTCTTCCTCGTCTTTAACCTTTTCTATCAACACACCCATATACTGCTCTTTTTTAACCATTTCTTCGCCGTTTTTATATTCAATAATTGCTTTAATGGGGTAAGACCTAGTTTCGCAATCCTTAGAAGCGATAAAGCTGAACACGCTATTTATGGATCCACCGGCATCAATTTCTGATATACTTAGCATATTTAACGACTGGGGTAGTATTTTATCACCGGAATCAATAGTAACTTTAACATCCTTTGCTTTTGTTGTACCAATATTTTTAATATCAAAGGATACAGTAAAGGGTTGCTCTGTTAAAACCGAAGCTTGCGGAGTTATAATGTTTTCGGTTATAATGTTTACATTTTCATCTGCTTCTTCTTCCTCAGATTCGGTAAGGACGTTAACATACATGGTGTATTTTTCAGCAGCAGCCATATCCTTATGCTTTAGAGATATTGTGATACCATATGTGCCTGTCTCCAGACCTTTTTTAGGTCTAAGGGTATATGTTATTTTTTCGTTTTGCAGGCCTTTTAGTTCAAATAAATACTTTTTAGTTATGCTATCCATTATGTAAAAATTATCGCTTGAATCCAAATCTACAATAACATTTTCAGCTTCAATGGTTCCCATATTCCAAACGTCAAAAGTTACAGTGAAATTTTCTTCAGGCTTTATTTCAGCAGGGTTTGAAACCGCCTCACGTACCACCAGTTGTGGTGGTAGATTGGTATTGTCGATGCTTATGTATATTACCTTTTCTTCAGTAAAGGCAATATTGTACATATTCTTGTATTCTATAGTTAATGGTAGCGTATAGGTTTTCTTCTCAGCATCTTTCTTGATTTTAAATTGAAAATCAACATCTGTGGATTGATTCGCAAGTAGCTTATTAACCGTTTTGTACATTGTTATTTGATCAATTTCAAAAGGAAGATCATCAATTTTAGGAGTAATTTTTATATTCCTTGCTTCATAATTTGAGTTATTGGTTATAGATAACGGTATTCTTATTATGCCTCCTGCTTTACCGGTTGGTATATCAGAAGAACCCAGCTCAAGAACAGGCTTATATTTTGATAAATCCGGTGGAGGGTTATTACCTCCTCCAGTATCAGTTTCAGGCTTTGCCTCCTTTATGTACAGGTTGGAGCTTGTTGAACCATAATCTCCATCTGAAAATTCATATTCAATTGTAACAGGGATATTCAGGTTTGTTCCGCCCGTATAAAGCATTGGTATTGGTTCCGGAATAGGAAAATCCACAGTAACGGGATTAGACAATCCATTTACCTGAAAGCTGGCATTGGTATCGAACCTTATTTTTACACTTGATATAGTCTTGCTGCTGTTGTTTTCAAGCACTATTGCTAAACCGAAGCTATCACCCTCGTATATGGCAGTTTCATCCACTGAATAACTCTTAATGTTCACTGCCCCGTTAATAACAATAGGTCCCTCCCCTGCAAACCCAGCAATAGGAAAAGCCACACTGTTTACCAATAACATTGATACCATCATTAAAACCAGAAAAAAACCATTTACACGTTTACGCATTTACTGCACTCTCCTTCAATATGTATTTCTCTTTAACTTCAATATTTTCAATTTCACCGTCTTTAATATGTACAATTCTGTCTGCATAGGTTGAGGCTTCCGTGTCATGGGACACAAGCATAATTGTCTGACCAAATTTTTCAGCCATACCGGTTATAAGATCCATGATCTCTATTGTGGTTTTTGTGTCAAGATTCCCAGTGGGCTCATCAGCAAAAATAATTTCAGGCTTTTCAACAAAAGCTCTCGCTATACTAACCCTCTGCTGCTGACCACCACTCATCTGGTTAGGCTTGTGAGAAAGCCTGTCTCCTAAACCAACCGCTTTTAGCATATTCCTTGCAGCTTTATCGCGGGTTTTCCTAGAAACCCCTTTAAAAGCGAGCGGGAGACTAACGTTTTCTAACGCTGTAAGGTTCTGTAGCAAATTGTATGACTGGAATATAAACCCTACATACTTTTGCCGGTATCTGGCAAGCTGTTTTTCATTAAGCTTATCGATACGTAAATTTTTAACTGTAATGCTGCCCCTAGTCGGCTTTTCAAGACCCGCAACCAGATTTAAAAGCGTTGACTTGCCGGAACCGGAGGTTCCATATAAACAGCATATTTCACCTTTTTTCACTTCAAGATCTATCCCGTTAAGGGCATACACTTTTTCCTGCCCCATCCGATAAACCTTTTTCAAGTTTTCAATTTTTATAATGGTTTCCATACCCTCTCCTTCTTTAAATTCCGTCAATAGTAAAAAAAACAATAATGCTGGTGCTGGTTAATAGTGTATTAGTAACACCAAGAACTCTTGTTTAAGAATACAGTGTTACCAAACACTAGCTAAATACATTCAAAATCCGGCAGGGAAAAACACCTAAACCGGATATTACTATATGATTATC
>DAIPML010000074.1:0-12572 GCA_036768735.1 Clostridiales bacterium
TATGATTTTATATCAAAAACCACACGGGCTTTTCTTCCCTCTTCGTACCCTTTACGACCATATTGTGGCGTTTGCGGTGCGGGTTCCGTTAAAAGATTCAATGAAAAATCAACATAATCAAGCGCATTTTGAAGAAGCTTTTGGTTAAGATCGTTTTTTACCTTAAGCTTATCGACTGTTGCTTTCAGTTTGTCTCTAACATCGGATAGCCTTTTTGCCTGATTTTCCGGAAGCTCTTTAATAATGTCATTGACAGTAACTTCACTGGATGCTTTACCTATTTTTAAACTAATTTGTCCTATAATTTGCTCTCTGGCATCCCTCAGCTTATTCAATTCACTAAAAAGCCGTTGTTCTTTACCAACTGCTGCCTGCAAGTCTTCAATTTCATTATTTATAATCCTGTTTGTTTTGCCCTCAGCAATAGTAAAAAGTTGACCATATAGCCTGTTTTCATAATTCAGTACTTTTATTAGGTTGTCTATCCAGATCACATCAATCATTAATATTTCCCCCGGTATTTGTGATTTCTCTTATCTTATATATCGGATCCGAACAAAAACGGGATAACATTTATTTTCTGCTATCCCGCTTTACTTCTCTTTTGTTTAGTCTCACGAAAGCATTTTAATGATTTTATCGGAAATATCCTTAGCATCAACCTTGTATTGATTTGATTCAATTTTTTTAGATATTTCGTAAACTTTTTCCTTACGAATGTCCGGTATGCTGTATAAAGCTTTTATAACGGTTTGAAAATCCTTTGCTTGGCTTGAGACTTTATATTCATCCGTCTTTGATGCCACAATGTCTTTTCTGGCAATCTTGCCGACACTATTAACATGATTAGAAACACCGAACACCTTGGGATTGTCTCCCCAGATCTTCATCTAAATCCCTCTTTCCTGTATGGATTCTTTTTATATTATCAGCAGTGTTTTTCTTACTGAATAAGTTTATCTTTCGTTAGTGTGAGTTAATCTTATGATGAAATTTGTCGATTTAGGTTTATTACTGTTAACCTAAGATTATCTTCTGTTAGTTTGTTTTCGTTATTCAATGATAGTATCGTCAAAAAAGAGTATTTATTTAATGCTTTTTAATAAATTTCCCGTCTTTTCATGGTCCTATTTTTTTAGTCCTATTATTCGACCGAAAAAATAGGACTAAAGTATAATCGTAGGACTAAAGTTGACATTTAGTGAATTTCTCGAACTTATGTTCTTATTGTAGCACAAAGAAAAGCACATTACAACATTTAACAAAAAACAATTCATCCTCCCCCTACACTTTCACTGTCGTGAATAAGGTAGTTTTGAGGTAGGGGGCTTCTGATTTATCTATGATAAAAATGTTTAAACTATTGCTTCTCCTTTTTGCGAGTGCCCATTAGAAGACATGCACTTTTTCAGTAACACTAGTGCATGAGGTTTTTATATAATCCCTGCGAAATTGTGGTAGAATTCTAAATACTTAATGCTTTTGCACTTTTAGTCTTTTTCCTCCCTGTGTTTGTAATATAAACCGAAATCATCCTTGCCAAAGCCCGTATCTCTTTTAGAGGAGCTTGTCTTGCTCAAGGATTCTTTGAGCTCTTTACCGGCAATCATCATGTCCCGGGCAAGGCTTTTGGAGCAGTCTAAACAAAATCGACCGCTTCGTATCCTTACTCCGCAGTTTTCGCAGTTTAATGCGATGGGACTGCTTTCACTAACCTCAAGACGGTCTTCTTTTAACCACCGGTTTATTTTGTTGGGGCTAACACCTGTGTTCTCGTTAACCTCCCGTACATTTGCACCTGGGAAATCCCGGAGAAATGTTCTCACCTTTTCAAATTCTTCTTCGTCCACTTTCATGCATGCAGGACAATAAACGGGACCTGTCACATATTGGAATATCTTACGGCATACTTTACAATATCTTATTTCTGACATATCCGTTCCTCCATTTTCAGGTTATTTACTCAACTTTCTCACAGTGTTTTAGGGCTATCCTTATTTTAGGGTAATCCTTCTTGGGGGTGCGTTCCAGTGACTGGGGTTATCCTTCTTGGGGAGCGTTCCGGTTGGTACGCTCCTTTGTTACGCTCCTTTGTTACGCTCCTTTGGTACGCACCTGTATTGGACATTTGCCAGCACACCGGGCTACCACTACCGCAGGTGATGGAATTTAGCACCGCAGCGTACCGGTATCAGCTTCTCAAAACACTACTAGCACGCTTAGGTGGGAAAGTTGAGTTATTTATCAAACGCTCATTGAATGATACCTTCCTTCGCATAGCAACAACAAAAGCATCCACACAAGTGGCTCCGGCATCCTTTAAAGCCTTTCCGCACTGCTCTAATGTGTTTCCTGTTGTCATAACATCATCCACCAAAAGAATATTTTTTCCTTTTATCAAGGTAGAGTCCTTAACCAAAAAAGCACCTAAAAGATTTCTGAAGCGTCCTGCTTTTCCGAGAGCGCTTTGAGCCCGGGTGTTTACCACCTTAACCATTGCTTTTTTTATGACAGGTATATCCATTTTTCTCGCAAGGTGGTGTGCAAGAAGCTCCGACTGGTTATAGCCTCTTTTGCGTTTCCGCCTTGGATGCATCGGTATATATAATATTATATCATAAACTTTAAGGGATTGAATAGATTCATGTTCTAATTGAGGATGTGCTTTTTTATCTGTAGCAGAAAATCTTTCATTCGCATCAATTCCGCCGGTGGGCAAAGGCATTAGTGGATCCTTATTAAAAGCAAAGAACCTCTCAAGATGCGGATAAGACAGCTCAATAAGGGCTGCAGCATTACCTGTCTTATCGTTAAACTTTAAATTATGTATTGCTTTTCTGATGCCTTTTTCATACCCAAAAGCGCAATACACTTTTCCTATGCTTGCTCCACCGGGGTTTGTATGTACAAATTTTTGCATTAAGGGCAGCTCGTCCTTGCAATCGGAACAAAGCTCCATAGGGCTATTTATGGGCAAAGGCGTGCTGCAGCACACGCATTGGAGTGGAAAAAGAAACCTTAGAACATATTCAGACAACGGTATTTTTTTATCCTTCATATTTTCTTTGTATGATATAGCAGACAACAAACTCATACATTCCTTTCAAATATTACAGGTATATAGGCAATTGACATTCTCCCTGCCCTGAAGGGCGAAAGATTCCTGCTTCATTGTGCCGCTAACGCAGCAGCTCCACAGGCAGAAACGGTCAGCCCGACCGCCAAGATGTTTTTTGTAGCATTTATGTCTGCATTAAGTTCATACCCACAAACTGTACAGTGAAAATTTGGTTGCGTTTTTCTGTTTTCTTTTGATGTATACCCGCAGTTATGACGGGTTTGTGACATATACCTGGGAGTCCACTCGGAAAGCCATTATTTCTAATAAATATACAAAAACATTCACTTTTTCAACGAACCTGTGCGGGTTTCAGGGCTGTACTTTTTATAAATATTCATCGAAATCGAGTTTTCGAGCAGGCTTCTAGGGTCTACAAGTACTATGTTCCCACCAGAATACTGTATCATGCCACGCTATGAGCACGCTCCTTTAATCGCATTATTGGATATCAGACAAAGCCTTAAGCTTTTCAGCCAAGCCCGAAAAACGCTGCTTTTCCGATATGTTTTCGACCATTCTTTTTAGCGTTGCTTTTTCTCCGACTAAAATCACCAATTGGCGCGCTCTTGTAACACCTGTATATAACAGATTCCTGCAGGTTAGCATGGGTGGTATGCCTGATAGTGCAATAACCACAGCAGGGAATTCGCTGCCCTGGCTTTTATGGACGGTAATAGCATATGACAGCTCAAGCTCATCAAGCATTTCAAAGTCATATTCGGCAACCTTACCGTCATCAAATTCAACCGCAATACAGCTTTCATCGGTATCGATCCAGCTTATAATACCCATATCCCCGTTAAAAACGCCTTCCCCTGTGGTAGCTGCTCCGTTTTCATCATTTACCTTCCACTTTAAACTATAATTATTTTTCACCTGCATAACCCGATCCTTTTCTCTGAAGATCGTGTCCCCATATTGCTTTTCTTTCTTATCAGGCTTTGGAGGGTTTAAACGGCTCTGCAGTGCGGTATTCAAACTGAACACACCTGCTGTTCCTTTTTTTGTGGGTGACATAACCTGTATATCCTTCATGGGATCCAACCCGAATTTTTGTGGAATACGCATGGTGCTAAGCTCCATAATTGCAGAGGCTGTCGCATTCGGATTACTTCTTTGAACAAAGAAAAAATCACTGTCGCAGGTATTGAGTTCGGGAAACCTTCCTTTATTAATCTCATGGGCATTTCGCACTATCAGACTCTCCTCCGCCTGTCTGAAAATCTGGTTCAGATATATAACCTCCGGCACTCCACTTTCTATTATGTCGGATAGCACCCTGCCGGGGCCAACGGATGGAAGCTGATCAACATCCCCGACCAGTATCAGACGTGTGCCTGGCTCAATAGCTCTTAAAAGAGATTGCATGAGTAACACATCAACCATGGAAACTTCATCAATAATGATAACATCCGCTTCTATCGGGTCATTTTCATTTTTTTTAAATTCCATTCGCTCCTCATCGCCGGTATACCCTACTTCCAGGAGCCTATGAATTGTTTTTGCCTCGCTGCCTGTTGCCTCAGTCATTCTTTTTGCTGCTCGTCCTGTAGGCGCTGCCAAGGTTATTTTCATATTCTGTTTTTCGAACAGGGATATAATGCCACGGATTAGTGTTGTTTTGCCTGTCCCGGGACCTCCTGTAATAACAAGCACACTGCTTTTTGCAGATCGTCTTATTGCCTCCCTTTGGTATTCGGCATACTCAACCATTTCTTCTTCTTCCACTTCTTTTAAGAAGTCTTCAAGAACATCAACTTCTTTATCCGGTGGCGTACTGCATAATATATTTATTTTTCGGCACACATAATGCTCCGCCTTATAAAAGGCGGATAAGTAAACCCTGTCGGGCTCGGCTTTTTCTATATAAATACTGTCTTCGAAAATTAATGAGGGTAATGCCTCGGACACAGCCTCAACAGATGCGTTCAGTAATTGTGCTGCATAAGGCACCAGAACATTTACTGGCAAAAAAACATGACCGTCGCGGATCCCCCGGGATAAAACATATTGAATCCCGCTCTGAATGCGGAACTTTGAATATAAATCGGTACCCATGGTTATGGCAATTCTATCTGCAATTTTAAAGCCTATGTTAATATCTTCGTCAGTAAGTCGGTAGGGGTTTCGCTTTATCTCATCAACAGAATCCTTGCCAAATTTCTTCCATACCTTAACTGCATAGGTGGTAGATATTCCAAACCCCTGAAGAAACATGACCGTTTGACGTATTTGTTCACGCTCCATAAATGCCTGTCCGATTTTTAAAGCTTTATCGTCGCTTATTCCCTTGATTTCAGAAAGCCTTTGAGGCTCGAATTGCAGCACATGCAGTGTGTTGTCGCCAAAAGCGTCAATTATCTTTTTAGCCGTTGCCTCACCGATGCCTTTAATAACTCCTGATGAAAGGTATTTTAAAATTGCATCGGTTGTTTTTGGAAGACGTCTTTCGTAGGTATGGATCTTGAATTGCTTGCCATAATCCGGATGGACTGTCCAGTTACCGTTGACATGAACGGTTTCACCCACACCGACACCGGGAATAAGGCCTACCATTGTTACAACACGGCGGCCTGTCCGGATATCACATACGGTGTATCCGTTATCTTTATTATAATAGATTATATCTTCGACAATTCCCTCTATTTGTTCCAAAAAAACTCCCTCGTCGGTTTATGATCTTGGGTTCCTGATTTCACCCTTCGGGATCCATTCTACCCCAATTCGTTCCATCCATCAATACCAAACGAGGGTACTCCTCTGTGAGCTTTTCCACAAGGGTTTTGTTGGTATCGTTCTCCTCAAGCTTTATATATAGGCACCCATCTGTACCAAGCCTCTCAAAAATCTCTTCGAGAAAAATACACCTGATTTTGCCTTCAAGCCCTTCATCACCGGGATGCGGAACCAGGCAGAGCTTTCCGCCCGATGCATTACATCCCACTTTTATTCTGATAATTATATTCTGTATAAAGTGATAAAGGCCGTAAAACGCAAATAAAAAAGCAATGATATACACCGTCATAGTTCCCACATCCAAAGCATCGTTCAATATTATTCTATGCAGATATGAGACTTTTGTGTGAGGGTTTATAGGCTATATTCCTGCCTCACGTTTAAGTAGTTCGGCTTTATCTGTTCTCTCCCAGGTAAAGTCTGCATCCTCTCTGCCAAAATGCCCATATGCTGCCGTTTTACGGTAAATTGGTCTGCGAAGATTCAGTTTCTGAATTATTGCTGCAGGACGAAGATCGAAATGCTTTAATATTAACTGTACTATTTTTTCATCCTCAATTTTTCCCGTACCAAATGTATCAACCCCGACTGATACAGGCTTAGCCACGCCTATGGCATAAGCAAGCTGAATCTCGCAGCGGCTTGCAAGGCCTGCTGCAACGATGTTTTTAGCCACATGCCGGGCAGCATAAGATGCTGAACGATCAACCTTTGTGGGATCCTTTCCCGAAAATGCACCGCCACCATGACGGCCCATTCCGCCATATGTGTCTACAATAATCTTTCTTCCCGTCAGTCCTGAATCGCCCTGAGGTCCGCCCACAGCAAACCTGCCGGTGGGATTAATGAGATAACGGGTTTTTTCATCCAGCAGCTCGGCGGGAATAACCGGTTTGATTACATTTTTTATAATATCCCTTCTGATGACCTCCTGGTCAACCTCCGGGCTGTGCTGAGCTGAAATTACCACGGTGTCAATCCTAAGGGGTTTACCATTTTCATATTCAACCGTTACCTGAGACTTCCCGTCAGGTCGCAGGTAATCTAAAGTACCGTCTTTCCTTATGTCTGAAAGCCTTTTTGTAAGCTTATGTGCTAAAGATATGGGCATTGGCATAAGCTCGGGAGTCTCGTCGCAGGCATAGCCAAACATAATCCCCTGATCTCCTGCACCAATTGCGTCAAGCTCAGTATCATTCATTTGATATTCCTTTGCTTCAAGAGCCTTATCAACCCCTAATGCAATATCGGGGGATTGTTCGTCAATGGACGTTAATACGGCACAGGTCTCACAATCAAAGCCGTATTTTGCTCTGTCATATCCAATATCCCGTATTGTAGCTCGCACAACCTTAGGTATATCCACATAACAGGATGTGGTGATCTCGCCCATAACCATTACCATACCTGTTGTAACAGCTGTCTCACAAGCCACACGAGCCATCGGATCCTCTGCGATTATTGCATCAAGAATTGCATCAGATATATTATCACATATTTTATCAGGATGACCCTCAGTGACAGATTCTGAAGTAAATAAAATTTTTGGCATAAAAACATCTCCTTTTCTTTTTTCTTTAAATTCAAATTAACCCGTTTTACAGAAGAAACTTGTACCCTTATAATTTCCCGCTAAGAACGCTTCTCATTCTGAATACCTTCTTTAGCTAGGTTCAGTTTGTGAAGAGAACTACTATCGTTGCGTACTTCGCATCCTGGGTACCTTCATTAGCCAAGCCTTCTTTAGCCAGTCCTTCTTTAAACAGACCTTTCTTAACTTCGCAATGGGGAGTTCGCCTTGCATTGTTTATTGTATAGAAAAGTACCCTTTAACTAATGCAGTAAAAGATTTGTGCTTTCTTATACAACAAAAAATCTCTCCAAAAATGAAGAGATCTACTAACACTCCTCATCTTTCAGGATTACTCCTGCAGGAATTGGCACCGCTGCATATAGCCGGTTGCCGGGTTTCAAAGGGCCCAGTCCCTCCACCTCTCTTGATAAGGAAAATATTTAATTTTTTTTATCATATCACACATTGTTAAATGCTGCAAGGGGTTGCAATGGGTATAGCAAAAGAGTTTAAACGGTGAATTGAAAAAGTTAAAACTCTCAACCTGTAGTGCATTCCGAGAACAAATACGTCTTATCGGAACGTACTATAGGTTAAGAGCTCTATACTGAGAGTCGTACAAAGAACATACGAGAGCTTACTTATGTTGGGAACTAAAGAAAGTGTATGTTCTTGATTTCGTTGGTAACCAAACAAAGAAAGCAAGGCATACCAAACGCACTACTCCTGTTCAAACATATCCTTTCCCACTCCACAATCCGGACATACCCATTCCTCAGGAAGCTCTTCGAAAGGCGTACCTGGTTCAACCCCGTTATCAGGATCACCTATCTCCTGATCATAAATATAGCCGCAAACAATACAAACCCACTTTTCCATAAAAAAACACTCCTTTACTCATTTGATACACTATGTTTTCCAGTTGCTTTTTGTATGCAGGTGAATTCTGCATTTAATATGATTAGCTTTTGCAACTTTAATATGAATTAAAATAACGGAAGAAATTGCTTGGCAATTTCAACACGCCATTTCAGCGAGGCGGAAGATTTTGACTCGCCACTTGTTGTGTGTAATAGATACCCGCCACCAAGCATTTTTTAACCAGAATGGTTGAAAATATGCGATGAGGTGGAGCGGGGGTCCATCTTAGCCTCGTTATATTTTTAAATATACCACTTTAACATTTTTTATAACAGGGTTATTATCCGGAAAGTCACAAAATGATTTTTTGATGAAATTTAAAGATATCTTATGTTTTATCAGCTTCCAAGAACAAAATATACGAGAATATTGGTATCAAGCATTATCTTCATAGCGTTCTTTCCACATCTCCTTACGAATTCCCTTGCAATAGTCGACTACATCCTGCTCGTTTTGCCACCCAGCTTCTTCAGCGGCACCTACCATCCCCTTTTGAAACTCTTCAATAGCAAGACGGTTGGAGTTGAGAAGAACTACATTACCATCCTTTTCGACAAAAACTACCTTGTCACCTTCCTTAAGACCAAGCAGTTTGCGAATGGCAATAGGGATTGTCACTTGACCTTTCGTTGAGATTCGAGCCATGTCCATCATAAATATTCCCTCCCATAAAACATTCTTTACTTTCTTTACTTTTATTATACTCAATCATTGCTCAACAATCAAGTGATTTACGTCCTCTATGAAACCAGCAAAAACAGCTTCAACGCTATTTTTGCTAAAACGATGATCTGTCTTATTACCGTTTGCATTTCGCATTATGGCGTATCGTTTTGAATAACAAAACATTATCGGCAGTTTCTGCTGTCTAGGAGTTCGCTCGAAAAGTCGGCTTTTGTGAAGAAATCACGTATAAAAGTGTTTATGTAAACGAAGTTATGCGGGTTTCAAGCTTTAAAAATTTCGTGTTTTGAATAAATATGCTTTTCCGAGCAGACTCATAGGTAGTTCACTTCAAAATGACCTGTACTTCCTTCCCAAGACACTGAGCATCACATTGTTCACTACAGAAATACATGATTTGCTGAAGAGATATGCTATACTCTATTTTAAAACAAATACAAAAGGGGATAGAGATGTAATAATTCAGAATAGAAAATAAGTGTTAACTACCCGGTACTACACAGGTGTATCATAACCTGCATCTGTGCCATTTTACTGCATCAAAATGAATTTTCAAAAATAATATGATTATATTTACTAATACTGGAAACGAGGTTATACTTTATATAAAAGTGTGATTAATTGACGCAAAACATGTATAATAATGCGTCAGTTTAAACACCCTGACCCAAAGGACTTTCCGAAAATATCATTAATATGGAAATCGATACTCTCAAAACTAGCCCGGGAAAACAAGAAATTCATCTATAAGGTTGTAAAAGAAGGAGCGCGAGCAAGAGAATATGAGGATGCCCTGCAATGGCTTTGCGATGCCAACAGGAGATGGAGGAATGTGCCTGCTGAATGATGAAGAACTATACAAGAGAAGCATTTAAATTTGCAGACTAAAATTATGACAGGTTTTTCATTTAGTAGATGTTTTGGAGCCTGTCGGTTAGAATAAATCTTGCATTGCTATCTTTAAGCATATAGCTAATTCTCTCAATGGGGTAATCAGGATCTATAGGCAAGAAAGCACCCCCTGCTTTTAAAACTGCAAGTATGCTAGCCAACATTTCAATCGACCGTCTGGTTAGTATTCCTACGATCTCACTATTCATTATGTTCCTTTTTCTTAGTAAACTTGCCATAGAATTGACTTTGTTGTTTTAATCCCTATAAGTTATCGCCTGATTTTTAAAGCGTATAGCAACATTATTTGGTGTTTTTATTGCTTGTTCTAAGAAAAGTGAATGTATTGTTTTATTTCTTATTTAATTATACAATCATATTTGTATCAATGAGCTGAAATATTTCATTAGGGTGAGATGATTATGGAAAATCTTATTTATATACCGCAGGGACAAGAAGAAAAGTATAGAAGTCAACTACATTATACCACAAAAAGGTGAGGAGTTGTATAAATATAAAATCTCAGAATGCTTAATTTTAGCGCATTATGGGGTTTAGCAATTAACTAAAATCTTCATAGGGGAAAGGATGATTGATTTCCCACATATAATTATTTTCTTCCTTATATTTTCTTTCTATCTCTAAAGTTGTCCTAATATCTCTTTCACCATTTTCCCACTGGAAACAATGTACAAATTCATGGAAAATGAATATATACCCTTCAAGACTATTAAAAGCTTCATCCGATATGATTGCCGAGGATTTCCCATTATAAAAATCTAGGGGAAATGCAGCTAAGACACCCTTTGGTATTGGCATTGATGTTGGGGATTCTAATTTATACTCATACTTCTCACCAGATTCATTAAGGTCAAATACATAGAAAGTATTATCTTCAACAAGTGTTACTGGATAGAGTTTTGACACTGAAATATCAATATCTTTTATTGGTTTATGCAAATGTTGAAGTTTTTCTAGATATAACAAAGTGTTAAAAATAAATTTTTCTTTTAGCTTATTATCTATAACAACCCCCCATTAATGTATATTTTAAATATATTCAATAGTGAACATAAATCTACTAATACGTCATATAGTCAGTTCCTTAAAACATCCCTATTTTCAACGGTTTTTCAAACAAGACCACAAAGAACTGCCCCGATATCATCATTTCGTATAACGTTCCTTTTTCACGATGCCGACGAACCGGACCAGCGGAGTCCTTCCCTTTAGCGACGCTTGCCGCCCGGTGAGACGGTGTAGCAGACACGACCCATGAGCACGCCCGAAGTGTGAAAATTTTGTTAGATGACGTGTACCGCTCACATTCATTAATAGACTAATCCCTATAGATGTAATGCCTATTTTTCTATAATTGGTAGCCAAAACTCTACAGCCTTTTGATCAATTGATGGATATACTTCTAATTCCGGTGCTAACGCATGGTTGTAGGTGGATGATGGCAACCATTCCATGAATGCATACATCTCTGCCTCAATTAGTGACATCGGTAATTCACCATAACCCTCAAAAATAGCCCATTTTGAGGCAGGAACGATATAAGATTCTAGTCCTGAATCAGAATTCGCTTTATCACTTTCAGTAGCAATAAAAAAGTAGAATGCTCTATTATTGGGATCTTTTTCAACACATGAAATACCAAAAACATTACTATTTGTTATTTCCCCTGGCTGATTTTGGTTCATATCATGAAGTTTTTTGATCAATCCATTTTCATGAGATTCTTTCCAAAATGACCCAAACTCTTCATTGTTTTGCCCTGAAATCCGCGTTTTCTTACCTACAACTGAAAAAGATCTTTTTTCCTCAATCCTCACTTTAACCATTTAAGCCTCCGATTTCCTACATTATTTAGTAAAGTTTATAGGAATAACCCCTAAAATCTACGTATTTAGCTCCTTCGGTACATGTCATCTAACGTCCAGCGTCTGCGACGGTCTCAAAGCTTACAGGTGACTGTTTGTGATTACTGCGACTGCAGTACCTAATGCAGGCACCAACTCGGTTGCTTTGAGACTGTGGGCAAGCCTTTCTTCATGAGCAACCCACGAGGAATACCTCATGGATTGCACCCCCGAGCCCTTTATGAGAATGAATGAACCAATGTATGAACCGTTACATCTTTCTCTACCTTTGCTTTGTTACTCGCTTCATTAAAAATTTTCTGAACTGATCTTTCTGGAGAAACCTATAAATATTTTTGCTACCTCTTCTTTATCTAAAACTTCCGGTAATTTATTCTCCCTTTTAGGCCTAAGCAAATTATATACTACTACTATATCGTATCTCATTAATATCTCTTTACAATATAGCTTTATTGCACTTAAAACTTGATTTACATAAGTATGTGAGCTATTCTGTTTTTCTAAAAGGAAAAACAGATAATCATTAACATCATTATTGGATGTGCAATAAAAAATTTTTATAATGCCTACTCAATATTATCTTATACTTTGGAAGATATTTCAACACATAATTATAACAATTCTAATAACTATTCTATTAACGTTCCCTTTCAGACTTCCTTTGCTTTTCAGTTTATGATAGGAATTATGATAGGAATTTATGATATGAGGTAAGTAGCCCAGGGGGATTTCACCTCTAGGCTCTCTCAGAACCGGACTT
>DAIPML010000075.1:0-12572 GCA_036768735.1 Clostridiales bacterium
TTGCGACCAGCCCCGGTTGCATGGGCGAGCAGCAAACGGAGTTTGCGACCAGCCCAGGTTGCATGGGCGAGCAGCAAACGAAGTTTGCGACCAGCCATTTCAACGAGGCTGGTCGCAGGCATAGCCTGGCTGGTCACCGCCTGTTACGAGAAATAGGTACCCGCCACTAGGCATTTTTAACCAGAATGGTTGAAAATATTCGAAGAGGTAGGGCGGGGATCCATCTAAGCCTCGTTATAGAAATCACAACATTCGTTTTTCAAGTATTTCTTTCTCTTTTTCAAAACCCGGTTTTCCTAAAAGAGCAAACATATTTTTTTTGTATGCCTCAACACCAGGTTGATCAAATGGATTAACTCCCAAAAGATAACCACTTATGCCACATGCTTTTTCAAAAAAATAGACTAATTGCCCAAAATAGTAAGGGGTCATTTCCGGAATACTGACAATCAAATTAGGAACATTACCATCCTGGTGAGCTAAGATAGTACCATCTATAGCCTTTTTGTTAACAAAGTCTAATGTTTTTCCTGCAAGATAATTTAACTTGTCCAGATTATTTACTTCCTCTTTAATTTTTATATCCTTTCTTGGTTTGTCAACCCTAAGTACAGTTTCGAATATATTTCGTATACCATCCTGGATATATTGCCCCATCGAATGAAGGTCAGTTGTAAAATCAACACCTGCAGGGAAAATACCTTTTCCATCCTTCCCTTCACTTTCTCCATACAACTGTTTCCACCACTCTGTGAAATAATGCAATGACGGTTCATAATTCACCATTATTTCTATGGTTTTCATCTTCCTGTATAGAGCATTTCTGCAAGCAGCATATAAATATGATGGGTTCTCTTCGAAAGGTTTTTGATATAATTTGTATGCATCAGCACAACCGGAAAGCATTTCTTCAATGTCAACTCCTGCCACAGCAATCGGGAGCAAGCCAACAGCAGTCAAAACAGAGAAACGACCACCTATGTCGTCCGGAATAACAAAGCATTCATAATTCATTGAGTCTGCAAGGGCTTTCAATGCTCCGTGTAACTTATCAGTAGTTGCATAAATTCTTTTTCCTGCTTCTTCAATGCCATATTTTGCTTCCATGTATTCTTTCAATATTCGAAATGCAATAGCAGGTTCGGTTGTGGTACCCGATTTGGAAATTATATTTATGGAAATATCTTTTCCGTCAATAAGCTCCAGAAGTTCTACAAGGTTTGTTGAGCTGATGTTATTACCGGTGAAATAAATCTCCGGTCCATTTCTTTTGTCTTTTGGCAGTATGTTGTAAAAGGAGTGAGACAGTGCTTCAATAGCTGCTCTTGAGCCAAGGTATGAGCCTCCGATACCAATTATTATAAACACCTCGGACTCACTTCTTATTTTCTTAGCAGCTTTTATTATGCGTTCAAATTCCGTTCTGTCATAATTAACAGGAAGGTCGACCCACCCTAAAAAATCGCTACCGGAACCTGTCTTTTCATGCAGCATAACATGCGCTTTTTCAACAAATGGTTGAAAATATTCAATCTCAGATTGGTTCAAAAAGTTTCCTGCATTTTTGTAATCAAAATTAATATTCATGATTGGTCTCCTTTTTAAAATACGGAAGATATTTCAAAGCTTAAGTATTTTGCATATCAAATAACGTTCTATAATTTTAGCGTATGCAATGTAAGCTATAATTATCAGCAGCACACTATTTCAAGGTAGCAAGAGAGGAAAAGAGGCGATATTTCCGCCTCTTTGTAGCTTTTTGTATTGTTTGAATCTGCATATAAGCGTTTTAACCCAAATTATATATATTTAATATTTTCAATTAGAATTTAATATATATAATATGATTATCACCCAGAAAGTCACAAAGTGACTTAAACCGCCACTATGCATTAGATTGAGAAAGAAACAATATATTGCCAGTTATGCGCGATTCCTTTTCAATTTAATAACATCATTAAACAGGATGAACCCTTGCTTCGTAGTCCACCATGTCGGGATCAATTCTGTATTTCTGTGCCTTTCTAAATTCGAAGAACTTTTTGGCAACAGGAGGGAACAGAGCATAGGACAAAACATCCTCATCCTGCTCTATATATTCTTTCATTTCATCTCGAATTTTATCTAATTCAGGCTCAAGCAAATCAGCCGGCCGACAGGTTATTCTTTCTTCGTCACCGATAATTGCTTTTGATATTTCTTCACTGATTGGAGCAGGGGTTTTGCCATACTCGCCTTTAACCAAGGCTTTTGTCTCTTTTGGAACCATTTTATATCGTTCTCCGGCAATTACATTCATGACAGCCTGAGTGCCGACAATCTGGCTTGTAGGAGTAACCAACGGCGGATATCCCAATTCCTCTCTAACTCGTGGAACTTCATTTAATACTTCATTAAGCTTTTCTGATTTTCCCGCCTGTTTCAGTTGGGAAACCAAATTTGATAACATACCACCGGGAACCTGATATAACAGTGTTTTAATATCAACCCCCATAACTTTTGTATCCATAAGACCCGAATTTAGGTATTCTTCTCTAAGGGGTTGGAAATATTCGGCTATTTCAGATAACAGCTTAAGATCATAGTTGGTGTCATATGGGGT
Organism: Clostridiales bacterium; assembly: GCA_036768735.1. GTDB lineage: Bacteria > Bacillota > Clostridia > DSM-8532 > DSM-8532 > JAAYGP01. The sequence goes on from DAIPML010000075.1 coordinate 2,603, forward strand.
ATCACGTAATGCTGCTACAATTGATTCTGTTGCAGGCTGAGATGTTCCCATGGATAATGGTGAAATAGCACAATCCACTACATCACAACCGGCTTCAATTGCTTTTAGATATGCCATTGAGGCTTCTCCGCTGGTATAGTGTGTATGCAATTGAATTGGAACCTTAATGTTTTCCTTTAAAGCCTTTACCAAATCATATGCCTTATATGGTGTTAAAAGACCAGCCATATCTTTTACACAAATGGAATCAGCACCGGCTTCCACCATACCCTTGGCATCCTTAACAAACTGCTCCAGATCGTGGAATGGGCTTATAGTGTACGAAAATGCTCCCTGAGCATGACCACCTTCTTTTTTAGTTGCTTTCATTGCAACTTCAAGGTTTCTCGGATCGTTTAGTGCATCAAAAATACGTATTATGTCAATACCATTTGCTACTGCTTTTTGAACAAAATATTGTACCACATCGTCAGCATAATGCTTATAACCTAAAATATTCTGCCCGCGTAAAAGCATTTGAAGCTTGGTATTCTTTGCTTTTTCTTTTATCCTGCGAAGTCGTTCCCATGGATCTTCGTTCAAAAAGCGAAGACATGAGTCAAAAGTAGCGCCGCCCCAACACTCAAGAGAATAATAGCCGACCTCATCCATCTTTTCAATTATGGGAAGCATATCTTCAATTCTCATTCTCGTTGCAATTAGCGACTGGTGCGCATCTCTAAGCGCTGTTTCGGTAATTTGTATTCCCACGGCATTAAGCCTCCTTTACTGTAAGATTAAACCGGATGTCACCCATTGATGGAAACAAGCAGATCCCCACTATTAACAGAAGAACCCTTTGATGTATTAACAGAGGCAATTGTTCCATCCTGTGGAGATACAATTTCATTTTCCATTTTCATGGCTTCAAGTATCAACAAAATATCACCTTTTTTAACAACATCCCCCTGATTAACTTTAACATCAAGAATTGTACCCGGCATTGGAGCATTAATTTTTGTTGCTCCGGCAGGTGCAGAAGAGCTAACAGAAGGAGCAGGTGCTGCAGGTTTTGGAGCAGCTTTTGGGGAAGCAGCCGGTGCAGGTGATGCTGCCGGTGCAACCGGTGCAGCTTGCACAGCAGGTGCAGGAGCATATACAGTTTGATTGGCTCCTATTTCTTCAACTTCAACTTCATATTGATTTCCATTTACATTAATAACAAATTTTCTCATTATAAACAAACCCTCCATCTAAATTTTTATGTCTATATAAATTGAAAAAGAATTTAATTATGTTTGGTGATATTTGTCAATCGCTTCTTTTTCAATTTATATTGCACATGTGCCTGTTCAGGGCTATACCAAAACAATTGGCACGTGCATCAATTCGTGTATATATATGTTGAATTTCTAATTCAACATATATAGTATCTGCTTAAAGCGGTATATTTCCATGCTTTTTGGCAGGTCTTGTTTCTCTTTTACTGCTTAACATTTCCAGAGCATCAGCAATACGCAACCTCGTTGTTGATGGCTCTATAACATCATCAACATAACCTCTTGATGCCGCAACATAAGGATTTGAAAACTTATCCCTGTATTCCTGAATTTTTTCAGCACGGAAAGTAATCGGATCATCCGATGCTGCAATATCTCTTTTAAATATAATGTTGGCGGCTCCATCCGGGCCCATAACCGCTATTTCTGCCGATGGCCATGCAAATACAATATCAGCTCCTAAGTGTTTGCTGTTCATTGCAATATAAGCCCCGCCATAAGCTTTTCTGACAATAACATTTATTTTCGGTACTGTTGCTTCGGAGAATGCAAACAAGAGCTTTGCGCCATGTCGGATAATTCCGTTGTGTTCTTGGGTAACGCCCGGGAGATATCCGGGAACGTCGGTAAAGGTTACGATAGGAATATTAAATGAATCGCAGAACCGGACAAAACGAGCTGCTTTATCAGAAGAGTTCACATCTAGGACTCCGGCATTTACTTTCGGTTGATTAGCTATAATACCTATGGAACAACCATTTACGCGACCAAAGCCAATTACTATGCTTTTTGCAAAGCCTGCCTGCACCTCAAGAAAATCTCCATTGTCAACTATAGCTGAAATAACACTTAACATATCATAGGGTTTATTGGGTTCATCAGGAATAATCTCGTTTAATTCTAAGGCAATACGGTTTAAGTCATCGGTATTATCATATAATTCACTATCTGACAGGTTATTATCGGGTAAAAAGCTTAAAAGCCTTTTGATATCCTTGAAGCATTCTTCCTCTGAGGAGCTTTGAAAGTGTGCAACGCCACTGACAGAATTATGTGTTAAAGCACCTCCAAGCTCTTCAAATGTAACATCTTCACCCGTAACAGCTTTTATAACCTGTGGACCTGTAATAAACATTTGACTTGATTTTTCAACCATAAAAACAAAATCTGTGATCGCCGGTGAATAAACAGCTCCTCCGGCACAGGGTCCCATGATAACTGAGATTTGGGGAATAACACCTGATGCGATGGTGTTTCTGAAAAATATTTCGCCAAATCCACTTAATGCATCGATTCCTTCTTCAATTCTTGCTCCGCCTGAATCGTTTATGCTTATGAATGGCGCACCCATTTTCATCGCCATATCCATTACTTTTGTAATCTTTTTTGCATGCATTTCACCAAGAGAGCCGCCTATTACAGTGAAATCCTGTGATGAAACATATACAAGACGTCCATTTACTGTTCCATAGCCTGTAACAACTCCATCCCCCGGAAGCCTTTTCTTTTGCATATCGAACTCAACACTTCTAGTTTCCACAAAAGAATCAATTTCTACAAAACTGCTGGGATCCATGAGCATCTGGATTCTTTCTCTGGCGGTTTTTTTGCCTGCGGCATGCTGTTTCTCAATGCGATCTTCACCACCACCAATGGCAGCTTTACGTTTCCTGGCATTAAGATCGCTTATTTTGTCCATTGTAGCCATCTTACCCCACCTCGTATTAATAAAATTTTGCTATACCAATTAAGAAATTTCATTTGAAGTAAAACGCTCTCTCGCTGTCGGATGGAATAACATTTCCGTTTCCCTTCAGATTTACATCGCTTGATTTACACGAAAGAAAAAACGAGTGTGTTTTATCTCAAAGACATTTGGATTAACTATAAAGATCAAATACTGCTATAAAATCTTAATGATCGCAATTACAAAGAATTATATCGCAAAACGAGTTCCTTTGCAATAATATAGTAAATTTTTTTCTGGATTATACTTCTATCGCTGGAACTATATATGATGAATTAAAAATTCAACATATATAGACACGAATTGATGTACGTGCCATTTGTTTTGGCATAGTCAAAACAGGCACATGTGCAATATGAAAAAGAAACGATTGACAAATATCACCAAACATAATTAACTTCTTTTTCAATTTATATATATGTTTAATATCTCAAATAAATAGAGTTGAATTGATGCACTTGCCATTTTGTTCGGCATAATCAAAGAAAGATGGCCTGTTATCGGCTGTTATCTTATTCTTTCAATGCAAACAAGGATAGGTGGATTATTTGAAAGATTTAAATAACTTGTCATCATTACAGCAAAAGATTCGGGATCAATTTTAGGAAGCTCCTGTAAAAGATAATTTCTCTCTTCGAATCCGGAATCTCCACCATGGTATATAACGAGAATTAAAAGCCCGTGAATAACCAATTTTTCTAATGCGGTATAAACCGCTTTCATTGTAGATACACCAGTGGTAGCGATGCTGTGATCCCCACCTGGACGGTATCCGAGGTTAAACATAACAAGCTTAATAGGTTCTCTGATATAATCCGCCATTTTATCATGACTATCACATATCAGAACACACCGCTTTGACAGATTCTTCTGTGATAGTCTGGCAGCCGTGTTTTTCAGAGCTTCTTCCTGTATATCAAAGGCATATACCTTACCGGTGTTTCCCACAAGCTCAGAAAGGAAAACAGTATCATTTCCATTTCCCATTGTTGCATCAACAACTGTATCTCCTTCATTGATAATGCAGCGAGCATATTCATGAGACTGTATTAAAGCTTGTTTTAGAATCATTGTTTTTCTCCTTACTTGCCCAGCTTTCCCACTGTGTTTGGATTACCCTTCTTCTCTAACATTTTAACATATATAAACTGAAAAAGAAGTTTATTATGTTTGTTAATATTTATAACGAAAAAAAAAGGATTTCAACATTTACTGAAACCCTCCTCCTAATTATCTATGATTAAAATTTTTATCAAAAAACCAAGACCCCCGCTTCTATAAGTGGCGGGTTCCGATTCTACACTTCAGGTGGAGTAGAGTCCCCATCTGAAGCCCATTGCGTATTTTACTACGTAAAAACGATTGATGTTCAGCTTTGCTGAACGAGTTCACTCTTTAGACAGCGTTTGCTTCTAATCTGAGCTTATCTGAAATCATCGCAATAAACTCAGAGTTTGTTGGTTTCCCTTTCTTTGTGTTAATGGTATAACCAAATAATTCATGGATGGTGGATACCTGTCCTCTTGCCCAAGCTACTTCTATAGCATGTCGAATAGCTCTTTCTACACGGCTTGGTGTGGTTTTGTACTTACGGGCAAGCTCCGGATAAAGTCGTTTTGTTACGGAGCTTATGATCTCAAGATCATCAATCACCATCATAACAGCATCACGCATGTACTGATAACCTTTAATATGGGCAGGAACTCCAACATCACGCATAATTTGTGTTACACGACCTTCCATAGTGGACTGCTTTGGGGCTTGATGCTTCATCATTGATTTTGCAGCATCCGTGCGATTTATCATACCTTCTACTTTTCTTAACTGACGTATTCTTTCCACAAGAATTTCAAGATCAAAAGGCTTAACAATGTAGTATTCCGCACCTAGAGATACGGCTTGCTGCGTTATCTTGTCCTGACCAACAGCAGACAGTATGATAAACATAGGTTTTTCAGATGTCTGTACTTTATGATACTTTTCTAAAACAGCGATTCCGTCCATGTGTGGCATTATTATATCTAAAATAACAACATCTGGCTTTAAAGCATCAATCAAATTAACAGTTTCAAAACCATCCACCGCTCTACCAACAACTTCAAGATCATCAATGCTGGATAGATAGTCACAAACGATCTCACCAAACTCAATGTTATCATCGGCTACCAACACACGAATTATTTTTGTCACTTCAACCACTTCCTTTTATTTGATAATATAGCAACATTATATTTCCAATTCCTCCATAATGCAAGTTTTTTCTTTCATGAATCTCTTTAAATCTCTAAAACCCCTTATTTTTCAGCATTTTAAGCATAATTTTTTTCAGGAAATAATTTCTTTTCATTAACATAGTAAACGATACTTTGCAAAGTGAACTGCCCTTTGCATTCCCAAGTGAACTTGTTCAGCTAAGCTGAACATCAATCGTTTTTACGTAGTAAAATAAGCAATGGGCTCCGGCGGTGACTCTACCCCGTCAAAGAAAGAAGAAAGGTGCGTACCTAAGGCGCGTACCTAAGGAGCGTACCAACCGGAACGCTCCCCCAAGAAGGATAACCCAAGTTACCGGAACGCTCCCCCAAGAAGGATAACCCAAGTTACTGGAACGCTCCCCCAAGAAGGATAACCCTAACCCACCGGAACGCACCACAAGCCTCGACCCATAAACAAAGGAACCCCCACTTATAGAAATGGAATTCTTTTGAAAATGATAAAAAAAGCTGCAGCACATTTTTGCGTTGCAACTTAAATTGTTTTGTATTTACAGAATTTTTTTAATTCACAGAACATCAGATACCCTTAAATAGATTGGCATACGAGCTCTTAAGGCTTTCTATTCTGCAATTATTTTTATTGCACTTATAGCAGTGAGAATGTCAACTTCAATAATCTGGTTGGTATCTTTATAATTTTCCGATTGGTATTCACCATTTTTATATTCCATCACAATATTATGGTACGAAATATCTGATAACAATTTCCCGCCTTTTACTCTCAATCCGGTTCCTTCCGGGATACGAAGTACTAAATCAGCAGCTCCTGCACGTAGAGAAATACTCGTATTTATTTCCTGTTTACCGATAATAATTTCAAGATCACCGGCTCCAATTGTTAAATCTATCTTATCAACCGCTGTTTTAGAAAAGTTAAGCTTTCCATCTGCGGCTCCAATATTCGCTTCTATTTCCCACTGCAACCCGTGGTTCATTTGAAGATTAAAATTTCTTACTGTGTTTGCCGTATCATATCTTTCATGACTATATTCAATAATTGTCTGTTTTCCTTCAGATACACGTTGCTTAAGCTTTTGAATGTTTGAATCTGCTTTTACAAATAGATCCTTGTTTCCATCCGATATATTCAAATTTACTGCACCAAGATTTAAAATAATTTTACCCTTTTCCGTTCCTTTGGGAAGTAAGACTTCATTTTCAAAAGGCTTTATGTCGTTCAATTGCTGCTTATATATTTTTGTTCCTAATATGCTGTTGTTATCAAAAAAGCGATCGCTGGATTCGTTCCCTTTGTAAATCCCAAAGCCTATAAAAATAGCTAGCGTCAATACCAATACAGCTATATTAAGGCTTTTCCTTTTCCTTACCATAAGATTTATTCCGATTGCAACAAGAATAACAGGCCATAATGTTTCAAAGGATTCTCCCCAGTTAATCTTTACAAGACCTGTCATTTCAATAATCCATGCAACTCCTGCAAGGACAAGAACAATGCCTAAAACATTATGTTTTTTCATTCATGCTGCCTCCTGTTTTTATAAATCAAATACGCACCGAAAACAACCAAAATCACAGGAAACATGTATCGGAAATCAATCCAACCAAACAATAATTTAACGAGGGTAATCACGCCAATAAGTATAAGTGCAACTCCAATAACCATACGTGTTTTTTCGGGATTAGAAGGGTTCTCTGTGAAGTTATTGGGGTTATACATAGGATCCTTTAACAATTCGACATCTGTGGGTATTATTAGGCAACTGACGCCATATGCGATTAACCCGGGAATGATGTCAATTGCAAAAATCGCCACAACTGCCAATAGCCTCATAAGCCATGTGTCGACATTGGTATATTCGGCAAGACCCGCACACACACCCCCAAAAACCTTGTTCCTTGTACTTCGATATATTCTTCTGTTCATAAAATCACCCCATCGGCATTCGTTCTAATATTAAAATTCAAAATATATAAGCATCATGCGTGCATATATTTGCTTTTTGTTTCTGTAGAGCCAAATAATGATGACCTGCGGTCGGTTATTTTTGGCAATATTTCGTAAACAAAACATTATCACATTAGCAATATAAATTGAAAAAGAAGTTGATGGCATATGTTGGAATTATATATAGAATTCTTCTTCAATTCATTTAACATTACGAAAGGGATAAAAAAATGTCTGAACAACTATCAATTCATTTCCTCCCATTCCATAATCCTTGCTGCTATCTCTGCAAAAATTGGTGCTGCCGATGTTCCCCCTCCTATACCATCTTCTACGAAAACACACATGGCGTACCGTGGTTCCATATACGGAAAATATCCTGTGAACCAAGCGTGAATAATTCTTCTGCCGTCTTCAAACAACCCGGTTTCTGCACTTCCGGTTTTACCTGCTGCTCCGCCATATCCCCCTATATTCGCTCTTTGCCCGGTTCCTATTTCTACCGTTGCCCCCATCATATCCATAAGTTTTTTTGCGGTTTCTCTTGAAATCACACGTTCCCATTCTCTCTTTTTTAAATCACGGATTATGTCTCCCTTTTTATTAACAATACAGTCCACCAAATTAAGATTATTACGTATGCCGCCGTTTGCAATAATGGCAGCTATGTTTGCTGCTTGGATTGGGGTTACAAGAATCTTGCCCTGACCCATGGCTAAATTGGCTATGTTTCCGTCACTAATAAGCTCATCCTTACTTGGCAGCAAGCCCGCATACTCCGGTATGTTTTGGGCAGTAAGCCCTGTTACAGAACCTAGCCCAAATTCTTTAGCCATATTTAACATTCTTTCCGAACCCATACTGATCCCAAGCTGAATAAAATAGCTATTGCAGGATTGTGCAAAACCATTTACAAGATTAATGGTTCCGTGCCCTCCGCTATCATAATTCCAGCATTTAAACATTTGGTCTCCGAGCATACAGAAACCAGGGCAATCAAAAAGCATATCTATATTCATATTTTCTTCTAGTGCTGCCGCTGTTGTAATTATTTTAAAAATAGAGCCCGGAGTATATCCCGCTATAGCTCTGTTAAACAGTGGCTGCCTCTCATCCTTCAGGTATTTTGATACATCCTCCGGATTAAACCCAGGACGGCTGGACAAGACTAATATATCACCGCTAAGAATATCAATTATCGCAACTGCACCTGATTTTACCATCTTATCCATGACTTCTTCAGCAAGCTTCTGCATATGATAATCCAAAGTGAGCTTAAGGCTTAACGGGTTATTTGATTCAATCTCTTTAATTTGGTATCCATATTCATCAAGAAATTGATTCTTTGCATCGGTAGTAGCCAAAGCATATATGCTTTTATTTGAGTTTAAAACGCTTTGGTAAGCCTTTTCAAGCCCTGCAATGCCAATTGTTGATGTTTCATCCGTATAACCAATCAGATGAACTGCAGGCATATCAGCACCGGCCTGTTTACGTCTCTCAATAACTGAAATTCCTTCTGCTTGATATTCTATTAGTTTTTTTGCCTTATCTTTATCAATTAAATAAACTCTTGGTGCGGCATTATATGCGGAGAAATTGATAAATTCCTCGCTATCCACTTCAAGTATATCGGCAATATACTCCCATTTAGCGACATCACGGGTAAATACGGCCGGTTGTAAAACAGCGATATACTCGGTGCTTCTTCCTGTAAAAGAAATCATATTTCTGTCAAGTATCTGACCTCTTTCACGGTATAGCTCTGTTATGCGGCTTCTTTGCCTGAAAGCTGCCGCTGAAAAAGTATCATGCTGATGTATTTGTATCTGATATAATTTCAAAATTGTTGCCAGTACTGAAGCAGTCAACAAATAAAGAATCAGATACACTCTACCTTTTTTCATATAATCACCTTTATTCCTGATAATTTCTAATCTCTTAAGAATTATCCCGGAATAAAGGTTAGCTTATACATTTTCTATCATTCATCCCTCACTTATTCTTTCACCGTCTCAAGTGAGCTAATGTTTGGTTTTATTACAAAATGCTCCTAAACAATCTACTTAATCTTTCACTGTCGCAAGTGAGCCCGTTCAGCTAAAAGCTGAACATCAAGCGTTTTTACGTGGCAAAATACGTAATGGGCTTTGGTTTGGGGCTTATGGCTATGATAAAGTTGCTTATTGGTGAGGGCTTTTGATTTATTAATGATAAAATCATTCCTTATTAATTCTTCAACAAAATCTCACAAAGAAATAGCTGGAGGTTATATAAAATATTTATTTGCCTCTTCTATATCATTTTTAATTTGGTCTATTAAACCCTCACGAGATTCAAAGCGTTTTTCGTTCCTAATCTTTTTAATAAAGAACACTTCGATGTCTTCTCCGTATAACTCACCTTCAAAACCCATCATATGCGTTTCAAGAGTTACTCTGCAATCTCCCTTTAGAGTAGGGCTTGTACCAACATTTGTTACACTGTTGTACCATTGTTCCTGATATAATGTTCTTGTTATGTATACACCTATGGCAGGCATTACAAGATATTTTTCGGGAATAAGATTTGCTGTCGGAAAACCAATTGTCCTTCCAATCTTCCTGCCTGTAATCACCTTACCGGGAACTGAAAAATTTCTGCCTAAAAGATTAAATGCCTTTTCCATCCGTCCCTTAACTATATATTGCCTTATTAGTGTACTGCTGACAACCTCATCGCCTACTTTAACAGGTGGAATAACAATCACTCTAAAGCCATATATTTTTCCCATTCTTCTAAG
>DAIPML010000076.1:0-2874 GCA_036768735.1 Clostridiales bacterium
ATAAATAACTGTCAGTGGGGCATGGAGATGTTAACATTTTGGTTCAAATTTTCGATAATATCATTAGAAAACCTATACAAACTTATTAGGGCAAAAATGGTATTAATAAATTTATATTGCAGAATATAAGAACAATAATATATACTGTTTACAATAGAGGATTACACAGAATACCTGAAAATATAAAGGACAAACTTCTTCAAGTGATGTGACATCAAAAGAAATGTCAGGTATGGTATGTTTAAAATAGAAATATGTATTTTCATAAGGGGGCATTTTTTCAAATGAGGAGGAAGCTAAACCCAATTAAGCAAGATATAAGGATTCTAATTGTAGATGATGAGCAGGGGATTATCGATTCACTTTCCATTATGCTCAAAAGGAGCGGCTATTATTACGAAGGTGTAACAAATCCGCTTGAAGCCGTTGAAAAAATAAGAAATGAGCATTTTGACCTCATGATTTTAGATTTTTTAATGGTACCAATTCACGGGGATGAGGTAGTTAGATTAATACGTCAGTTTAATACAGAGCTGTACATCCTTCTGCTGACAGGGCATAAGGATCTTGCACCACCACTTGAAACGATAAAAGCACTTGATATACAGGGTTATTGCGAAAAGAGTGACCGTTTCGACCAATTGCAGCTTTTAGTAGAATCAGGTGTCAAATCCATAACAATGATGAATACAATAAAGCAATTTCGGGATGGGTTAAACAAGATTCTTGCAGCTGTACCCAGAATATATCAGTTACAACCCTTAGGCAGTATTCTTGAAGATATATTAGCTGAACTACTTCCGTTATTGAACAGCAAAAATGCTTTTATACTGGTAGATAATATAATTGATAAAAATTATACTAAAAAGAGTATTTTTCGTGGCATTGGTAAATACAAGGCTGAAATATCCGACTTCATGCCAATGTTAGATTCTGAGTTGTTGGAGGAAATAGGCAGAACAAAAATAACGAGAGAGGTTAATAATATACCCACGGGTATTATACTTCCTCTTGTAAATGAATATAGTGATTGTATAGGGGTTATCTATGTTGAGAGTACGGAAAATCCTGTGAGCGATTTGACCGGAGGATATAAGCTTATACAGATATACGCATCGCAAGCTGCTTCTTCTCTTTCAAATGCGTTTTTACATTCAATGGTGAATATGAAGAATGAAGAATTAAGCCGTACCTATGAGCAATTAAGGATTCGTTATATGGATACTATTGAAGCCCTAAGGCAGGTAGTTGATACAAAAGATGAGTATACCAGAGGTCATTCTGACCGCGTTTCCTTTTATTGTGTGAAAATTGCTCAGGCTATTGGATTGAAAAAAGAAGAGGTTGAGACACTAAGAATTGCCGGGCTGTTTCATGACATTGGGAAAATGAGTATTGCTGATGATATTCTTCTGAAAAATGAAAGATTAAACAGTAAAGAGTACGAGGAAATTAAAAAACACCCTATAAAGGGAGCAAGGATTCTTTCAGTACTCTCTATGTTCAAGGATGTTGTGTCGATTGTAAAATGCCACCATGAAAGGCTTGACGGAAAAGGTTACCCGGAGGGTTTAAAAGGAGACCAAATTCCGTTCTTAGCGAAGATTGTTTCGGTTTCAGATGCTTTTGATGCAATGATGTCGGATCGTCATTATCGTACAAGGCTGGATTTGAAATCAGCAATTCAACAATTAATGGATGGTGCCGGAACTCAATTTGACCCTGATGTGGTTAGATATTTTGTTGCTATGCTTGAAAATTATACAAACATTCAAGAAGAGTTGGCAGTGACCTATGAATGATCTAACTCAAGAATGCTTGCAGCTTTTTTATATGCAGAATATAAATTATTAACAGGAGGTATTTTAGTGAAAAAGACACCTTTATATGAAAAGCATAACGAATTGGGTGGTAAGATTATTGATTTTGGCGGCTGGGCTTTGCCTGTCCAATACACAGGAATTATTGAGGAGCATGAACAGGTTAGAAAAGCTGCGGGGCTTTTTGATGTTTCTCATATGGGAGAAATAATTATCAAGGGGCAGGATGCTGAAATATTTATTCAGAATCTGGTTACCAATAATATTATTGGGGCTAAAGAGCATCGTATTATTTATTCACCAATGTGCTACTCCGATGGAGGAGTGGTGGATGATCTGCTTATTTACAAATACTCGGAGCAGCATTACCTTCTTATTGTGAATGCAAGCAATACAGACAAGGATTATGATTGGATTATTCAGAATGCTAAAGGACAGGTTGAGATCCTGAATATGTCTGACCGCTATGCACAGTTTGCTCTGCAAGGACCAAAAGCTGAAATCATCCTCCAAAAGCTTACGGATACACCACTTGCCGAAATTGGTTTTTTCCGTTTTAAACCGGATGTCAGGTTAGATGGGGTAGAGGCTATTGTGTCAAGAACAGGATATACTGGTGAAGACGGTTTTGAAATTTATATGAATTCAGAATCTGCAGTTTATTTGTGGGAAAAGATATTACAGGTAGGTAAAGATGAAGGCTTAGTTCCTGTTGGCTTAGGTGCCAGAGACACATTGAGATTTGAAGCGGCATTAACTCTTTATGGGCATGAGATATCTCCGGAGATATCCCCTCTTGAAGCGGGGCTTGGTAAGTTTGTCAAACTTGAAAAGGATGATTTCATCGGTAAGGAAGAACTCGTAAAGCAGCATGAGCAAGGACTAAAAAGGAATCTTGTTGGGTTTGAAATGATTGACAGAGGAATTCCAAGAAACGGCTATGATGTACAGATTGATGGCAGAAAAGTAGGATTTGTTACTTCGGGGAGTTTTTCTCCAAGCCTTGGAAAGAATATTGGAATGGCTCTTGTTGAATCGGACATTAATGCAGAAG
>DAIPML010000076.1:2974-12420 GCA_036768735.1 Clostridiales bacterium
TTTTAAACTGATGTTTTAAAACATGAATAGCCTATACGGCTACAAGTTAATTAAGTGTATTATTAGCTGTTGGCTAAAAATTTAAATCTTGGATAGCCTAAAAGGCTACAAATTAATAAATCAAAACATATACCCGTTAATAAATCAAAAGCATATACCCCGCTGAATGATACGGGACAAAGGGAGGATTTTATGAAAACAATTAAAGGATTAAAGTATTCAAAAGAGCATGAATGGGTTAAGGTTGATGGAAACAAAGCATATGTTGGGATTACAGACCACGCACAAAATTCCCTCGGTGAGATTGTTTTTGTTGAATTACCGGAAATAGGGGCTGAAGTCGATTGTGGTGATGTATTGGGAGTTGTTGAGTCGGTTAAGGCTGCTTCAGATATTTATTCACCAGTATCCGGCGTTGTTACAGAAATTAATGATGAGCTGGAGGACAGCCCTGAGAAAATAAACGAAGAACCATTTGAAAGCTGGATTGCGATTTTGCAGCTTAATGATGACTCTGAGCTTGATGAGTTGCTTGATGCGGATGAATATGAAGAATACTGCAAAGAGGAGGCATAAGTATGTCGACATATATTCCGAATACTGTTTCACAGCAGCATGAAATGCTTTCGGAAATCGGTGTGACTTCAATTGATGAATTGTTTACCGACATACCTGAGAGAGTAAGGTTAAAGCGAAAGCTTGATTTACCGGAAGCAAAAGCGGAGATGGAATTGGTTAATCACATGAGGCACTTGTCAGGGAAAAGCAGCAATATTGATGAGTATACCTGCTTTTTAGGCGCGGGAGCTTATGACCATTATATCCCCAGCGTTGTAAGCCATATGATTTCACGGCAGGAATTTTACACAGCTTATACACCTTACCAGCCGGAAATAAGCCAAGGTACATTGCAGGCTATTTTTGAATATCAGACTATGATATGCCGCCTTACAGGTATGGATGTGGGAAACGCATCAATGTATGACGGAGCATCTGCACTTGCAGAAGCTGCTTCAATGGCGTGTAGTGTTACAAGGCGTAAGGAAATTCTGATTCCTCAATGTGTTCATCCGGAAAGTCGGGAGGTTTTATCCACTTATGCTAAATTCGGCGGTTATAAGGTGGTTGATACATGCATAAAAGACGGTTTAACCGATATTTCTGATATAGAAAATAAGCTTTCTGAAAATACTGCTGCTATAATAATTCAAAATCCTAATTTTTTTGGTTCAATTGAAGATATCGAGGAAATAGTGACTCTTGCTCATAAAAATAAGTCATTGGTTATTGTAAGCTGTGATCCAATATCCTTGGCAATACTAAAATCACCCGGAGAAGCAGGAGCGGACATAGCTGTCGGCGAAGGACAGTCTCTTGGGAATCCTTTAAGCTTTGGCGGACCACATTTGGGCTTCTTTGCTGTTAAAAAAGAGCTAATGAGGAAAATGCCCGGTAGGATTGTTGGAGAGACTGTAGACAAAAACGGGAAAAGGGGCTTTGTATTAACACTGCAAACCAGAGAACAACACATACGAAGAGAAAAAGCAACATCAAATATATGCTCAAACCAATCCCTTAATGCTCTTACTGCCTCTATATACCTGACAACTATGGGAAAACGGGGCTTAACGGATGTAGCTCTACTTTGCATGCAAAAGGCTCATTATGCATATGATCAGCTTATAAAAACAGGATTATTTAAACCTGCTTTCAAAGCTCCATTTTTTAAGGAATTCGCTTTAAGATATAACCGAGATGTATCAAAGCTCAATAAAAGTCTTCTTGGTAAAAAGATTATTGGTGGCTATGAACTTAGGAAAAGCTATTCTGAGTTAAAAGATGGATGGTTAGTTGCAATAACAGAAAAACGCACGAAGGAAGATATTGATTGCTTAGTTAGGGAGGTGGCATCTCTATGAGTAAAAAGGATAAATCATTAATATTTGAAATGAGTGTCCCGGGAAGAAGAGCTATCTCACTACCTGAGTGTGATGTTCCAAGTGTGGAATTATCAGACATGATACCGGGTAAGCTTCTAAGAGATACTGCTCCCGAGCTTCCAGAAGTGGGAGAGGTTGATGCTGTAAGGCATTATACAAAGCTTTCTCAAATGAATTATGGAGTTGATTCAGGCTTTTATCCTCTTGGATCCTGCACAATGAAGTATAATCCAAAGGTTAATGAGGATGCCGCACGCATGGATGGTTTTGCAAAGGTTCATCCATATCAGCCGGTGGAAACAGTACAGGGATGTTTGGAGTTATTATATCAAACAGACAGGATGCTATCTGAAATAACAGGGATGGAAAGGGTTTCACTTCAACCTGCAGCCGGAGCTCATGGCGAAATGACAGGTCTTATGATAATTAAGTCTTATCACAACAATAGGGGTGATTACAAACGAAATAAGATAATTATTCCGGATTCTGCCCATGGTACCAATCCTGCTTCTGCATCTGTCGCAGGCTTTGATGTGGTGGAAGTAAAGTCCGATGACAGGGGTGGTGTTGATATAGACGCGTTAAAATCCCTGATGAGTGATGAGATAGCCGGGCTTATGCTGACAAACCCTAACACATTGGGTTTGTTTGATGAAAATATTGAAGCAATTGCAGAAATAGTCCACGCTTTTGGTGGGTTGCTATATTATGACGGTGCTAATGCAAACGCTATCGTTGGAATATCGAGACCGGGTGATATGGGATTTGACGTGGTACATCTTAATCTTCACAAAACATTCAGTACACCTCATGGCGGTGGTGGACCCGGCTCCGGACCTGTTGGAGTAAAAAAAGAACTCGTTCCGTTTTTACCAAGACCTGTTATAGAACATAACGAATCCGGATATTTTTTGGATTATAACCGCCCGTTATCAATAGGCAAAGTAAGATCGTTCTATGGGAATTTTGGAGTTGTAGTTAAAGCATATGCATACATATGCACACTTGGCGCAGATGGGCTAAGAAAAGTGGCTCAGGTGGCTGTTTTGAACGCCAATTACATTATGCACAAGCTAAAAGGATACTACAATCTGCCTTTTGAACGGGCATGTATGCATGAAGTTGTGTTTTCCGGGCAAAGGCAAAAGGACTTAGGCGCATCAACTCTCGACATTGCAAAGCGGCTTTTGGATTATGGGTACCATCCTCCGACGATTTACTTCCCGCTGATTGTAAAAGAATCTTTTATGATTGAACCTACAGAAACCGAAAGTAAAGAAACTCTGGATGAATTTATAAATGCGATGATACAGATTTCAAAAGAAATAGAAGAGGAGCCTGAAAAAGTGAAAGGTGCGCCGTACACCACAAAAGTGCTAAGGCTGGATGAAGCTAAAGCAGCTCGCGAACCGAAGCTAAAGCATACACCGTAAAGCTTGTGAGGAATGTACATCTGAGAGAAATGTACTGCTATGAAATGTACATCTAAGAAATATTCATTTTTGGTGTAATACTGCTTGATTTATTTCAGTCGCTATAGTAGAATAAATATTGCAGAGATTGTTAAAATAAACACAAAGAATTTTAAGCTTGACAGATGAATAATCCCATTTTTGAAAGGCTGTAATTCCGTGCCGTAAAATGCTACATAATTTACTCGGAAAATAACTGATTTTAAGTCTTTAGTTTTTAGGGTGGAGAGCTTTGTAGAGTTCAACACCATTTTTATATAATCATTAAATTAGTTGAAAAGGAGTTAATGCACTTATGAAAGTAAATTTTACAGAGACAGTTCTACGTGATGCCAACCAGTCACTGATTGCTACACGCATGCCTTTTTCTGATTTTGAGGGAATACTGGAAGCATTGGACAAAGCCGGCTACCACTCTTTGGAATGCTGGGGAGGCGCAACCTTTGATTCATGTTTGCGTTATCTAAGTGAAGACCCATGGGAAAGACTTAGAAAAATTAAGGCAAAGGTCAAAAACACAAAGCTGCAAATGCTGCTCCGTGGTCAAAATATATTAGGATACAAGCATTATCCCGATGATGTGGTCAGGCTTTTTGTTGATCACGCCGTGCAAAATGGTATGGATATTTTCCGCATATTTGACGCATTGAATGACTTTCGCAACATTGAAGTCGCAGTTGATGAAACACTGAAGCAAGGGGCTCATGCTCAAGGGTGTATTTGCTACACCACAAGCCCAATTCATAGCTTGGAGAAATACACACAAATGGGAAAACAACTCGAAGAGCTTGGGGTACATTCCATTTGTATTAAAGACATGGCAGGAATAATGGGCCCGCAGGAAGCTTATGATTTAATTAAAGCACTTAAAAGCAGCGTTAAGCTTCCAATATATCTTCACACTCATTCTACAACAGGATTAGGTCCTATAACATTAATTAAGGCTGTTGAGGCTGGTTGTGACGGCATTGACACAGCTATTTCTTCTTTCTCCGGCGGAACATCCCAGCCCGCAACGGAAACTCTTAACTATTCATTAAAGCAAATGGGATATGAGACCGGATTAAATGATAAGACTCTTAAAGAAATCAATGATATTCTCAAACCAATAAAAGCAAAATATATCGAAGAAGGCTTAATGGATGCTTTTGTTATGGGCACAGAAACAGATGCATTGACTTACCAGATTCCGGGTGGGATGCTTTCTAACCTTATCGCCCAGCTTAAAGCGCAGAACGCTATGGACAGGCTTGAAGAAGTGCTTGCCGAGACACCAAATGTAAGAAAGGATTTCGGATACCCACCTCTTGTAACCCCTATGAGTCAAATGGTTGGAGTTCAGGCGGTTGCTAATGTTCTTGCCGGAGAGCGATATAAAAATGTATCAAAGGAAGTAAAGGCGTACTTAAAAGGCGAATATGGCAGAGCACCCGGTGCGATAGACAAGGTGCTTATTGATAATGTTTTAGGGGAAGAAAAACCAATTACTGTTCGTTATGCTGAAACCCTTGAACCTGCTTTTGAAAAAACTAAAAAAGAGCTTGGAGCTCTTGCCAGGACTGATGAGGACGTTCTTTCCTATATTGCATTTCCACAGGTGGCAGAAAAATTCTTTAAAGAACGAGAAGAGCGTGAGACTCAAACTGTCACCTACACGATCAAAAAGAAACAGGAGGGGAACTAATGACAGTTTTAGAAAGTGTTCCATACGCTATGTTTACAATGGCGGTAGTTTTTTTTGTGCTAATCATGCTCTCTTTGATAATAAAATTATTTTCAATGACAATTTCTTTATTTACAGGTAAAGCCGGCGAAAACCTTTCTGGTTCTGGCTGTGTTTCCGAACCTGTTGCCATAGAAGAAGAAGGTCCTGAATTATCCTGTGGGGAGCTTAAGCTGCAGAATGTCGATGAACCCACAGCTGCAATGATAATGGCAATAGTAAGCGAAGAGTCGGGTATACCATTAGAAGAACTATGCTTTAAGTCAATTAAAGCGAAAATTTGAAATATAGGGGGATGATTCTATGATATATACAGTAACAATTAACAATAAAGAATATGAAGTAGAAGTTGAAAAAGGTAAAGCAAACATTCTCAAAACAAAAGAGATTGCTATACAGAAGGCTCCTGAGCCAGTGAAAATCTCTGCACCGGCAGCTGAAGTGGTAAGTGCGCCCGCAGCAACTGCGCCAGCAGCGCAGGCAGTGCAGGAAGGAGTTGATATTGTAAAAGCACCAATGCCCGGAACTATACTAAATGTTAGAGTTAATCAGGGCTCAAATGTCAAACAGGGAGAGATTTTAGTGATTCTTGAGGCCATGAAAATGGAAAATGAAATACTGGCTCCTCGTGATGGTGTGGTTATGCAATTGTTTGTCACAAAAGGCTCATCTGTTTCTACGGGAGACAACCTTGTATCAATTAGCTAAAGGGGGGCAATTATGTTTATTGAATCATTGGTAAAAATATGGGAAACTTCAGGATTTGCTGCGCTTACATGG
The DNA here is from genome assembly GCA_036768735.1 of Clostridiales bacterium. Taxonomy (GTDB): domain Bacteria; phylum Bacillota; class Clostridia; order DSM-8532; family DSM-8532; genus JAAYGP01. Next base: position 8,890 of record DAIPML010000076.1, read on the forward strand.
CAGCATCTTGTTATGATTGTGATAGCATGTATTCTTGTGTATCTTGCTATAGTTAAAAAATTCGAACCACTATTGCTGCTTCCAATAGCTTTTGGGGTTCTTCTTGCTAATCTTCCCCTTGCAGGGCTAATGGCGGAGCCTGAAGATGGGAAAATAGGCGGATTACTTTATTATTTATACCAGGGTGTAAAGCTGGGGATTTACCCATCTTTGATCTTCCTTGGTATTGGAGCAATGACAGATTTTGGACCGTTAATTGCAAGACCATCAAGTCTTCTTATGGGTGCAGGGGCACAGTTTGGTGTTGCTATGGCTTTTATAATTGCCATAGCATTTGGATTTGCGCCCAATGAAGCTGCTTCTATAGGAATTATTGGCGGTGCGGACGGACCTACAGCTATTTTTATAACAACAAAGCTCGCTCCGTTGCTTCTTCCGGCTATTGCCATAGCAGCTTATTCGTATATGGCGTTGATTCCAATGATACAGCCGCCCATTATGAAAGCTCTTACTTCAAAAAAAGAACGTGAAATAGAAATGGTGCAGCTAAGGGAAGTTTCAAAAGTAGAAAAAATTTGCTTTCCAATTGCAGTAAGCCTGTTTTGTATTCTTCTTTTACCTGATGTTGCGCCTCTTATCGGTATGCTTATGTTAGGTAATTTATTTAAAGAATCCGGTGTTGTTGAGCGCTTATCAGATACTGTTCAAAACGCATTAATGAACATAGTCACAGTTTTCTTAGGTGTAACTGTTGGAGCAACAGCGGTTGGAAGCAACTTTCTTAGCCCGGACACTCTAAAGATAATTGGGCTTGGGTTGCTGGCGTTTATGTTCAGTACCGTAGGTGGATTGCTTATTGGAAAACTCATGTGTTGGCTGTCCGGTGGTAAGATCAATCCTCTGATAGGATCCGCAGGTGTGTCCGCTGTTCCGATGGCTGCAAGGGTATCCCAAATAGAAGGCCAAAAAGCGAACCCGAAAAACTTTTTACTTATGCATGCCATGGGACCAAATGTTGCAGGGGTCATAGGCTCTGCTGTTGCAGCAGGGGTGTTCCTGGCACTGTTTGGATAATAGATAAAAATGATTATGTCGTTAGTTCAGTAAGCTTCATCTTTTGAGAGGAAATATAGCATAACAATGCAGATTGTTATAATACATCAACCCCATGTTCAATTGAGAATGGATTACCGATTAAAACTCATAGTCATTTAGATAAATATTGTGTTAAGCGGCTTGCAGGTTTTGCGTTCGAAAGTCCATCGAGGCGCAAAAATGCAAGTCGCTTTTTTGACAAGCCTCGTTATTTCTTTTTTAACTTCATCGGTCTTAATGGCTTCTTGAATGGTCTTCAAAGCTTCAAGCGATATGTGAGGATATATGTTCAGCATATTTTCACTTTTCTCTGGTGTTACAATTAAATGATATACTACGATATACTTTACTTTTTTCATTTGTTTCGCGTAAATTTCTTGTCGAAAAAGATTTTTATTTTGTACTTACTGTGTTACAATAATAAAGGTTAAGTTCTTATCGAAAAATAGAAATATATGCCAAAAGGCAGAATTGTTTAAGCCACTCAATTAAATAAGATGGTAAGGTTGTTCTTAAGCTGTGTTCATAGTGACAAACAAGCTGAAGTATAACCAGCAGTTCCATTACACCTAGCCACAATATAATTGTTATGCAATTATATTGCTATAAAAAATCAAATTAATCAGGAGGATTTATTTATGGAGAAGAATCCAACAATAGGGTACCTGCCGGATGAACGGCCACCAATATGGAAACTATTACTATATGCGATTCAGCAAGTTATTGTAATGTTTCCGGCAACGGTGGCCGTAGCGCTGATTACAGGGTTCCACATCTCAACAACTATCTTTGCAAGTGGTCTTGCAACTATATGCTTCTTACTTATCACAGGAAGACAAATCCCTCTATATTACGGATCAAGCTTTTCCTATATTGCTGCAATAGCCGGTCTTATGGCTTCTGAATCACTTGTAGGGGCAACATTGAATGAGAAAATTTCAGTTGCACAGTTTGGTATTATTATGTCAGGTTTGGTTTCAATTGCTGCAGGGTTTATTGTTAATCGTTTTGGTAAGGATTCCATTGAAAAAATTCTTCCCGCTACGATCACAGGACCTATTGCGATGGTTATAGGTCTTACTCTTGCCGGTAATGCGTTAGGTGATGCGACTTCAATTGTTATTGATACTGCAGGAACTATTACAGTCCCGGATGATAAGATTGCGCTTGCTCAGAACATGGCATGGATAATTTCTCTTGTTACATTGCTTTCAACAATTATCTTTTCTGTTTATTTAAAAGGTTTTTTAGGGCAGCTCCCGCTTATCTTAGGTCCTGTTCTCGGCTGTATTACTGCATATATTATACAGCTTACCACAGGAATTGATCTTTTTAAGATTTTACCTGAAACAGCAGCTAACGGTATATTTGCATTACCTGAATTTACATTGCCAAAGGCTTCATGGATGGCTGTTGCAGCTATAATGCCAATTGCGATTGCAACTATTCCAGAGTCAACTGCCCATATATACCAGCTAGATATTTATGTAAACGATCTTGCAAAGAAGAAAGGTACAGGGAAAAAGTATAATATAGCTGAAAAATTAGGACTCAACTTAATAGGGGATGGCATTGGGGATATGGTATCCGGTTTTGTTGGTGGTCCTGCAGGAACAAATTATGGTGAAAACATTAGTGCAATGGCAATAACCAGAGTATTTTCTGTTCCGGTTCTAATTGTTGCAGCAATTATTGCTATGCTTATTTCATTCGTAACGCCTCTAATCAACTCCATATATGCCATTCCGACTGCAGTAATAGGCGGGCTGGAAGTATATCTGTTCGGTGCAATTGCCGCTCAGGGTATAGCAATCATGGTTGAGAAAAAGGTTGATCTTTTCAGCTCTAAAAATATCGCTATAATTGCGACTATTATGATTATTGGGCTTGGCGGACAATATCATTTCGGAGGAAACATTCCTTTCTTCGGTATTGATGTTCCGTGCGTTGCCGGTGCAGCCATATTCGGAATTATACTGAACCTTATTCTGAGTATTGGTTCTAAAAATAAAAAATAGAACAAAAAATAGAAAAAAGAACAAAAATAAAACGAAAAAGAACGAAAATAGAATAAAAAAAGGATTCCCGATATTTTTCAAGGTCGAGGGGATAAAGACGTAGTGGACACGCCAAAAGTGTTAAGTATATCGAAAACCATGTTGCATTTTGAAGCAGACATTTTTTCATGTATTCTAAACCGATACGATTGAAAATGCCAAGTAGCTGGTAGTTCACGGTCTATAAAACACAAATTCAATGAGCATAGTACGCATTGAATTTGTGTTTTTTTATTATTATGCAGTGACACTCCTTTTCTGAAGTATGCATTCCCTTGCTGGTATGTGAGTTGTATAGAAGTATTGCTTTGTTGCATTTTTGCTTAAATCGGGATTTTACTTACATATCCTTTCCTGCGGCTTGCTTTTCCCCACCCTG
>DAIPML010000077.1:0-12412 GCA_036768735.1 Clostridiales bacterium
ATCTGCTTTTCTTCTTCTTTTGTCATTGCTTCCGGCAGCTTTTGCTCTTTTAATGACGTTCGTTTCTGATGTATTGGCTCCGATATTAAACTTACTCTTGTTTATAGTGGTATGAGCTGAGGACTTACCCTTTTCACCTTTCTTATCGGGTTCCTCCACCATTTCGCGAAGCCTTTTGATTTCTGTTTTATAGCTGTCATAATTACCGTCATAGCTTCTCAGAGTATAGTCCTCAAAGGCAACTACCCTGCCAGCTATTTTATTGATAAAGAAGCGGTCATGAGAAATAAAGAAGATTGTCCCCTTAAAATCCTCCAATGCTTCCTCAAACGTTTCAATTGAATCGATGTCCAAATGGTTCGTAGGCTCATCAAGGATAAGCAAATTCACATCTTCATACAGCAGCTGAGCAAGTTTCAGCCGGATCTTTTCTCCTCCCGACAACTGTTTTACTTTTTTGAAAACGCCATTTCCGAAAAACATGTATTTAGACAAGTATTCTCTTGCTTTACCCTCTAGAATGGAAATATCGTCTCTGAAGCATTCCAGCACTGTAAGTTCTTCATCTTCAAAAGTGACCGATTGCGGTAAATATGCTGTCATTGTATTTACACCCAATTTCAACAGACCGGAATCTACCTGTTCTTCACCTAAAAGCATTTTTATGAATGTCGTTTTCCCGCAACCATTCGGACCAACCAGAGCAACTCTTTCACTATACTGGACCAGTAGATCCGTCTCATGCAATATTGTTTTATCCCCAAAACGCTTAGACACAGCAACAGCTTTTATTGTTTCATTTCCTGATCGTTGTTTCGCTTTTAGATCCAGTTTCATATTGGCTCTGTCAAAAACAGGACGTTCAATACGTTTCATTTTATCAAGCTTAATTTGAATACTTGCGGCTCTTCTGAAAAATTTGTTGTTATCAGCACGGGCAGCCCAGTCTCTAAGCTCTTTTATCGTCTTTTCCATTGCCTTGATTTGCTTCTGTTGATCCTGGAAATTATCAAATTGAACCCGCAAGTTTTCTTCTTTTTGTTTAGCATAAGCAGAATAGTTTCCTTTGTAACAAATCGATTCCATATCCTCAAATTCCACCATTTTTGTTACTACATTATCCAGAAAATAACGGTCATGCGATACAATAATCACAATTCCCTTATAATTTTTTAAAAATTCTTCAAGCCATTCTATAGCATTCAAATCTAAGTGGTTTGTGGGTTCATCCAACAAAAGAATATCCGGGTTATCCATAAGCAATTTGCCAAGCACAACAGTTGTTTTTTCTCCACCGCTTAATAAGCTAAAATCCTTTTGTAAAAAGCTTTCTGTAATATTAAGACCGGTACAAATCCTGCTTAGCTTTTCTTCAGTATTGTACCCGCCTTTTATCTCATAGGTCTGAGCCAAATTGCTGTACTGTTTCATAATCTTCCCAAGTGCTTCTCCCTCTTCCGCCGACATTTGTTCTTCAAGAAGACGCATTTTCTTTTCAATTTGATGAATTTCTTCAAATGCCAGTTTTAGAACATCAATGACTTTTACATTGTCCGGGTACTGCGGTATTTGTTCCAGATAAGACACTGTGGCTGTGTCCGGTACCGAAATAAAGCCCTCATCATAACCGTAACTTGATGTTTGCGGATACCCCGGCCAGTAATTCATTGGCTCGATACCAGCTATCAACTTTAACATTGTGCTTTTTCCGCTTCCATTTGCACCGACAATACCTATCTTTTCACCCGCATAAGCCTGAAACGTAATATTTTTAAGAATAAGCGTTGCTTCCATATATTTTTTTATACCATTAACCAATAGTTCAAACATAATCCATTCCTTCTTTCAATCATATTTTTCGCAAGTGTTTTTTAAGCACGTGTTATTTTGGTAAGTATTTTATTAGCAAGTGTTTCGTAAGTATTTATTTCGTAAGTTAGTATTTTTCTTTAAAGCAATTTAGATCAATCAACCCTTCTGTTTTTCTTCCGTTACCCGAGCGTATGATCGTAAAGCCAGCTTTCAACTTTTACGAAAAAACACGCATTAAAGTGATTATGCAAACAGAGTTATGCTTTTTCAAGCCTTAAAGTTTCGTGTTTTGGGTTACTATGGTTTACCGAGCATACTCTCAGTCTAAAACACAATCTCTACCTCTGTTAAAATAAAAAAGGACTATAAGAAAGTCTTCTTACAGTCCGAAATTACAGTTTTTACTACATCGTTGATAGCCAGTCAACGAGGTCACAGGATGAAATCTTCTCCTATTATTTTTTAGCAAACAGCTAAAAACAATTATTCCACGAAATAGCGTGCTGAAACGTTATTTTGCTTTGCAAAAAACGAGTCTAAGCAATTTCCTCCGTTACTAATAACTAAGCCCTCGCTTATATACTAACCAGTAAAGTAAGTTTCCTTCTACATCGCTTGTTCCAGTAGGGTTAATAGCTTAAGACGCATAATCACCAAATATACTTAACATTTAAAAACGCCAGCACCTAATAAAGCCCAATGGAACACATATTTATATATTCAAATTATTTAAAATTAGCGATTAGCAGGTGTCATACTTACTTCTCCTTCCATTTCACATATATATCCATCATATCATTAGAGAGCGAAAATTAAAAGAGAATGAATTATTATATTTAATCTCTATGTGAACTTCTCGTGTCTATTCAAGGGTAGGGTATCTCCCATGCTCTTTTTACTGGGGGAGATTTGGGATTTTACTACATGATCACTTCAAGTCGTATTATCGGTACAACCACCTTACCCATGCGGAATGCAACGACCACATTGATAGGCGACTAAAGCCATTCATAGAGTCAAATTTTACTTTGCCACTATCCTTTGCAACCTGAAAGATCACTTAAAACATGCTCAGATTATATCATCGCTTTGAGACGCCTTTTAAGGGTTCGTTTTTTAGGATCGAAATTATCCCATCGGAGTAATCGAGAAATCTATTTACTCATCATAAACCTCATAATTAAACCTGTCAGATTTATATAATTGTGTTTTTATATAAGACATCTTATCTTCATCTAACTTTAAAAATTGATATAAACCATCATGCTTTAAGAATGAAAATATTAGTTCTTTTCTTTGATTTAACAATCCAAGCTCCGTCCATTTGAAGTTTTTTCTATCATCTAAGAAATTATATAATAAAACTGTTTTAATATATTCATTTATTTCCCCAGTAATCACTATATCGTTCTTATTAAGAAAATCTTCAGAAAAGGATTTCATTTTGTTTTTTATCTCATCAACTAATTCTTTTTTGTTAACCATCCGAAATTCAACAAAATGTGAATCCGGCAATAAAAACTCCATAGTTTTATTCCAAAACTCTTTATAATAAATATTAAAGGTAGCTTCATCATACTTTGATTTTAGTAAAAGAGTTCCTTTGCCACCATCAATGTTATAATAACAATAATCATATAGTTCTTTGTATTTCCTCTTTTCTTTTAGTCTTTCAATAATTAAATTAGTTTCTGTTGCTACTTTTTTCATTATTATGTCTTCATTATTTTCATTGAACTTAATAAGACAGAAGCTTATTGTATTTATTGTGTGCATATATAAATCACCAGGGCTTATAAAAACCTCACATTTATTTTTTCCATTTGGATCAATATATGTACTAGTTTCGAACACCTCATTACATCCGTATAAGATATAGTCATAAACAAAATGTTTTTGTCCATATTCTGTTTCTTTAAACTCATCTGCAAAGAAAAATTTAAGTCTACTACTACGAAAAATACTATTTTGACAATTGGCCGAATGTGCCAACAAAAACTTCTTCCCAAACAAATCAATTTCCTTGATAGTAAGAATTGTTTCCAAATAATCAATTCTTTTTTTACCGAGTTCATTAATAATATTTTCAGTGCCTACCTCTTTGTTGATAACATTTATTTCATTAGGTCCTAATATATTCACAAATCTATGATCATTCGTAATTCTATCGAATATATCAACCGAGTATCCACTGCCCCCCAAAAAATTGCCGAGGTTAATAATATACTTAATTTCCGGGTATGCATTTACGTAATTCAAAAAATCGTTAAGTGCAAAAATATTTCCATTAATATTTGATATAATCGCTATTACCTCTGTACTAATCATATATTGCTCCTTCTTGTTCAAGTGCAAACCAATCATCAATAGCTCCTATATTGTAAACATTTTTATATCCATTGTCAACCAATATTCTACAGGATTTTTTACTATTTATACCTTTTAGAACAATAAACATAAATTGTCATATCCTTTGCGACTTCACCAAGTTTGGTAATAATTAAACTGAGGAGAGGGTACACTACAAAGCACGGTAGGGGGAGTCGTAGATTGCTCTCTCAGCTTAAAACAGTATATTAGTTAGTGTAAGAATCATCTTTTATGCACAAATAAGTGGTTCTATAAGACCGCACGCTAATCATTGCTTTAGCTAATCGTTAATGTGTGATGATTCAGTCAATGTCTTCCTCCTCAAATAATTACTCTAAAGTAGGTTGTACTATGAAAGTTGTTTACCTTATCTGCTGTCGCATCGATGTTCACAAAACTTTTCACGTTGCCACAATCATTACTTCACAGGGAATCACTCCACACTATTCAAAAAAGAGATTCTCTACCTTAAACAATTCCATCTTAAAGTTCAAACAGCGGCTAATAGATAACAACTGTTTTGATGTTTGTATGGAATCTACCGGGAAATAATGAGTTCCCGTCTCTAATCTTTTATAAAGAGCACCCCCATTGGATAAAAACTGCTATGAACCGGTATGTAGTAGATCCGGGAATTCCCGAAGCCAGAGAGTGGGTATTCAACAGGGTCATGGAAGTGGTTCAAAATTACGACATTGATGGAGTTCATTTTGACGATTACTTCTATTATGAACGAACACTCGGGGAGCTTAAAGATCAGGCTACATATGAAAAATATAACAAAGGTCAATTTACCAATATAGAAGACTGGAGAAGATACAATACTTATTTGCTGGTAAAGGAATTATCAGAGGAAATTAATTCAACTAAGCCCTGGGTCAAATTTGGAATTAGCCCGGGGGGTATATGGGCGAATAAGCCGGATGGCTATTTGGAAGGTTCCAATACTCAGTCAACCTATACGAATTATAATACCAATTTTGCGGATACAAAAAAATGGGTCGATGAAGAACTGATTGATTACATAGCCCCGCAGATATACTTCACTTTTGCTAATTCCAAGGCATCATATGGTGAACTTGCATAATGGTGGGCCAATGTTGTAAAAAATAAAAATGTTCATTTATACATAGGACAGGCATTTTACAAAATTAATGATGATACAGATCCGTATTTTAAAGGTAATAATGTATTAAATGAGTTTCCAAACCAACTGAAGTATAACGTTGCTCAGCCTGATATTATGGGGAGCATATTATTTAGGGCAAAAAACCTCACCGACTCGCGCAAGCAGCCGATCGTATCACTAATGAAAAACGAGCTGTGGCAAACAAAAGTATTAGTCCCCATTATGCCGTGGAAAGGTGGAGCACCACCTCAAAAACCCTCAGGGGGAACTATTGATACTATTGATACCGGAACACAAATCTCTTGGGAAAATAATGACCCAAGCACAGTCTATTATGCAATTTACCGTCTGGCTGGTCTGCCGGACGGCTTTCTGGTTGTTTGTTTGTCTGCTTTTCTGTCTGTCTGTTTTTCTGTTTGTTTGCTTATCTGTTTGTTGTTCTACTTTACTCTTACATCAGCATTTGGAGATACAATCTGAATCCAGGTTTGACCGGGATTTAGTGTTAGCTTCTGTCCTCTTGAATTAAAGTATTTTGTCTGTTGAGTCCGTTCATCCTTTTTCCAGGAGATTTCTTCACACTTGCCGTTGGTTATATAGTATCCATTACCGGTGCCTGTTGTATATAGCTCCTGTCTGCCATATTTATCACCGGCTATCGACTCATTTTTCACAAATTGAATAATAATATTTTTCGCACGGACGGTTTCGTTTGTGTTACGATCTATCTGGAACTCACCCAAACGCGTTCTTTTGTAATTTTTCTGACTTGAGTCATAATAAAACCCGCTGGAGCTTACAGTACTATACTTAATAAACACCTCTTCCGCTGCCTTTGCGCCGGATAAGTCTAAATCATCTTTGTTGTAGGTAAAAGGAATCGATTGAGTAGTTTTCGTTTCATAACCGGCACTGCTTATAAACTTGTTTAAGCGCTCAGCGGATGTGTAAGAATCATGGTAGTTATTCTTTTCGCGGGTTAAATCCCAGTATACGCCGCCAGCTTCTCTCGTTACACCATCTATATTATCTATTTCAAATTCCGCTAAATCTCTGTATGCATAATCACTCCATCCTATATGAGCATAGATGGCGTCATAATCCATTACATAATCAAGAAAATAATGCCTTGAGCTTCTAACCGGTCCCACCATGGCAGGCAGGTTATCCCAAAACAAAGTCATGTAACGTGTCGCACCGTATTCTGTGATTACCTCATATACAATCTGGGCTTCACCTATACCACCCTGAGGCAGCACTGCATCACTTTCGTTATCAATCATAACAGCTACCGGTCTAACACCATCCTGTGGCATGACAAATTTACTTGCTTTAATGATGGGGGTTGGAGTTACTGCTAAAACAGGCTCCGTATCGTTTTTCTCATCGGTTGTTTGGGTTTCAGTTGGTGTAATCGATGGCTCATCAGTAATATCGGTCTGAGTTCCCACTGTTTGCTGATCATTTTCTTTACCTGATTTTATCGCCCCAACTATTAAAACCGTCGTAACCACACTAAGACTGAATAAAAGGGAAATTAGTATAATCTTCCCTCTCTTATTTAGCTTATATTTTATTTTTATCTTTTTCATGCTTTACCCCCGTAATATGTCGTACTATGCTTTCATTGCTGTTTGCGCTTGCACTGGTACACAATTCACGCAAGAGCTTATTGAATTCTCAATTTCAACAAACTGTTTCTTTAACGAGGTGGGTAATATTTTGAAACCTCGTTGTATTAACAGTAGAGATTACAAAAATCCTATACCTATATTACAACATTAGATTAACTTTCGCAAGAATTTAAGATGTGCGATTTGGATGCGATTTAGGTGTGCGCTTACGAACCTGCTCCACATAAAAAAAGCCTTTTCAACTGTTTTGCAGTGAAAGGCTTTTTAATGGTTTACCTATTCAAAGTCATAGTCTTCAGCAGCCACTTTTTTGAATGCTTCGAAGACTCGTTCCAACTCATCATCATCATCGATGCTGGCGAGATAGTCTTCGTCCCCATCCTTCTCCATTCTCATGATAATGACATCTCCATCATCGCTTTCCTCGATAGAGTGCATTATGGCATATTCCTGCTCATCAACTTTTATTGTTGCGATAAACTCAACATTGATAACCTCACCATCTTCACCTGTTAACTCAATGATATTGCTTACTTCATCGCAGTTACAGCCTTGTTCATGATCATGATCGTTACCGCAGCCGCTACAATTGCAATTACATTCTGACATATAAAAACCTCCTTCTTGATATATATTTGTATCACTACCGGTTTTCCCCGGATAATAAATATATCGGCTTTTTAACACACACTTTGAGCATCCATATAGCTTTGCAGGATTATAGATGCTGCCATCTGGTCAATCTTTTCTTTATGTCTTTTGCTGTTTATTCCCATTGCTATAAGCATTTGCTTTGATTGGGCGGTGGAAAGCCTTTCATCCCAGGTAATTATTTCAGCATCAGGAATAATATCCTGGAGCTTCTTGATAAACTGCTGAGTTCTTCTGCCACGTTCACCAAGTGTTCCGTTCATATTTCCCGGTAATCCGACAACCAGCTTGGTACATTTATAGCTATCTACAAGCTCCTTAATCCTCGTAAGCGGTTTTTTCCATTCCCCGCTCCAATGAATTGTCTCTAGGGCCTGCGCCGTAATACCCAGAGGATCGCTGACAGCGATTCCTATTCTTGCTTCTCCAAAATCTATCCCAAGTATGCGCATAATTTCTCCTGACTATACGTTTAAACAGCTTTTTGCACCTTTATCCCAACATAAACGGTCATCTGTTGCTTGTAAAATCAGCCTTTAATCACCCAATTATGGTAGTGCCTTCTGGTGAATTCAGTAAAGAGCCTAAACAAGATCGCCGCTTTGCTAAGATCATGTACATAGTATCAATGATTTTTACACTTATTCTTTCCGCCTACTGCAGCCACTAAGAATAAGCAGATCGATCTACTTGATAGTAAATGTAATTGATACATTACACCGGTGGAGTTTATCTCCGCAAACAATCATATCCTACAAATTTATTATTTGTCAATGGCAATCATGCTATCTTCCCAAATTTCAGGAGCTTCATATCCTAAAAGGTTTACTGCTGTTGCGGCAATATTTGATAGCCCAAAATCCCCTTTTTTTAAGGAATAACTGCCTTTATTTGTGTTATCATAAAGTATAAGAGGCACCTTGTTCAAGGTATGACTGGTTTTAGCCTTTATTCTGCCGTTTTCATCCTTTTGCAGGTTGCCCTTCTTATCCAGTTCAAACATCTCATCTGCATTTCCATGATCTGCGGTAATTATGGCCATTCCACCTAATTCATCAATAACCGGCAAAAGCCTTTTTAGACATAAATCAACCGTTTCCACAGCAATTCGGACAGCCAGGAAATTTCCTGTGTGGCCAACCATATCTCCGTTGGCAAAATTCACTCGGGCAAATTTATATTTACCTGTCCTTAATTGCTCTATCATTTTTTCGGTAATATCAACTGCTTTCATCCAAGGTCGTTCTTCAAATGGCACAATATCCGAGGGCACCTCAATATATGTTTCAAGCTTATCACTGTACTTGCCGCTCTTATTACCATTCCAGAAGTACGTTACATGCCCGTATTTCTGTGTTTCTGATATGGCAAGCTGTGATATTCCTGCTTTGGCAAGATACTCTCCCATTGTGTTTCGTATTTCAGGAGGAGCTACAAGATACCTGCCCGGTATATGCAGATCGCCATCATACTCCAACATCCCTGCATAAACAACCTTTGGATATCTTATTCTATTGAACATAGAAAAGTTCTCTTCATCAAACGCACGGCTAATCTCAATTGCACGGTCACCTCGGAAGTTATAGAAAACAACACTGTCATTATCTGATATAGTTCCAACAGGCTTCCCGTTTTCAGCTATCACAAATGGCGGAAGATCCTGATCAATTACGTTCTTTTCCTTTCGATACGTTTCAATTGCTTGATGCGCTGATTCAAATTGCCTGCCATCTCCAAGAACATGAGTTTTCCAGCCGGTTTCAACTATACTCCAGTTTGCTTCGTACCGATCCATTGTGACTTTCATACGGCCTCCGCCACTGGCAATTTTCACATCAAAACTATTGCTGCCAATCTCTTTGAGAAAGTCTTCAAAGGGATCGATATATAGAAGCGCTGAGGTTTCCCCTACATCACGACCGTCAAGAAGAACATGGATGCGAGCTTTTCTAATCCCCTCTTTTTTAGCCTGTAAAAGCATTGCTTTAAGATGGTCTATATGAGAATGCACATTTCCATCACTAAATAGCCCAATAAAATGCAGTGTGGAATTATTATTCTTTACATTCTCTGCTACCTCTTGCCATGCCTTTCCCTGAAACATCTTTCCCGAGCTAATTGCTTCGTTTACCAATTTTGCTCCCTGACTGTAGATCTGTCCTGAACCAATGGCATTATGTCCCACTTCCGAGTTCCCCATATCATCATCCGATGGAAGCCCCACTGCCAATCCGTGAGCTTTAAGAAGTGTGTTTGGATATTCGTTGAAAAGGCTGTCTAAAAATGGAGTGTAACTATGATAAACAGCATTACCCATAGTCTTGTCGGATATACCAATACCATCCATAACAACCACAACAACAGGTCCTTTATATCCATCGAAATTTTCAAGCTTTTTTAGCATTTATTTTAACCTCCAAATGAAAAAGTGGACTCCGCAACTTTTTTCGCTAGGGAGCCTTATGGTTCCCTCTCAGTATGCTTCGCATCCTGCGTACTCCCACTAAATCGTCAAAGGGGTATCCCCTTCGCTATTCCCATTGCATAAGAAAAAATGAATACTTTCCTATGCAATGAATACCGGCCCTCCAGCAAACAGGAGGGCCAGCATTAATTATGCATTTACAATTTTCAAATATTCGTCAAGCTTCAAGCTTGCTCCGCCAATCAGACCACCGTCAATATTTGGCATATTGAACAATTCGGCAGCATTGGACGATTTCACGCTTCCTCCATATAGAACCCGTACCTTTTCCGCAGTTTCCTTATCATATAGTTCCTCTACAAGCTCACGGATAATACCACATGCTTCCTCAGCCTGCTCACTGGTTGCGGTTTTTCCTGTTCCAATAGCCCAAATGGGTTCATAGGCTATAACAAGACGCTGCACTTGAACCTTTGATAGTCCAATAAGAGCAATTTTTATCTGATAACGAACATGCTCTTTTGTAACGCCCTGTTCTCTCTGAGTAAGGGTTTCACCGCAGCAGATTATAGGGGTCATTCCACTGTTAAAAACAGCATGAGCCTTTTTATTTATTGTTTCATTGGTCTCTGCAAAATACTCTCTTCTTTCCGAATGACCAATAATAACATATTCCACACCAGCTTCTTTCAGCATACCACAGGAAACTTCACCAGTATATGCACCGGATTCTTCGAAATGAACATTTTGAGCCGCTATCTTAACATTGGAGCCTTTGCTGGCATCAACAGCTGCAGGTATGGCGACAAATGGAACACCAACTACGACCTCTGATTTTGCATCCTTTGTGCTTTCCTTTAATTCATTTATAAAAGCAGCTGCTTCTTTTGGAGTTTTGTTCATTTTCCAGTTTCCTGCAGCCATAATAACACGATCAGGCTTATCCATCAGGCAAGCGATTCCCGGAAGAACCTTTCCTTCAAGGAACTCAAGAGAAGCTCCGCCGCCGGTGGAGATATGAGTTATCTTATCTGCAAATCCTAGCTGCTCAACCGCTGCTGCAGAGTCACCACCACCAACGATAGAAATAGCTCCGGACGATGCAACAGCCTCAGCGATTTTCTTTGTGCCGTTAGCAAATTTGGGGAATTCAAAAACACCCATAGGTCCGTTCCAAACAACAGTTTTTGCCTTTTTGATTTCGCGGCTAAATTCTTCAACAGTGTCACTGCTGATGTCCATTCCCATCCAGCCATCAGGTATGCTGTCGGACGGCACTTCCTTTGACTCGGTGTCAGGACTAAATTCCTTTCCTATAATGTTTCCTGCCGGGAGCAAAAGATTAACTCCCTTTTTCTGTGCTTTATCCATTATTTCTTTCGCAAGGTCTACTTTATCGTCTTCGCAAATTGATGTTCCGATATTATAGCCCTTTGCTTTAAGAAAAGTATATGCCATTCCTCCACCGATAATAAGTGAATCAACCTTTTCAAGCAGGTTCTCAATAACGGTGATCTTGTCTGAAACCTTAGCTCCGCCAAGAATTGAAACAAAAGGTCTGACAGGGTTTGACAATGCTTTACCCATTATTTCAATTTCTTTTTTAATTAAAAAACCGGCAACAGCAGGAAGATAATCGGCAAGACCGGTAGTTGATGAATGCGCTCTATGAGCGGTTCCAAATGCGTCATTGACAAATATTTCTGCCATTGATGCCAGTTCCTTAGTAAATTCAGGAACGTTTTTTGTTTCTTCCTTATGGAAACGCACATTCTCCAGCATGAGAACCTGACCTTCTTTAAGCTCTGATGCTTTTTTCTTTGCATCCTCTCCAATTACATCCTTTGCAAGAATTACTTCCTGACCAAGAAGCTCGCTTAATCTAACAGCTGTAGGCTTCATACTGAATTTGGGTTCGAAGCCTTCCTTTGGGCGTCCCAAATGGGAAACAAGAATTGTTTTTGCACCATTTTTAATTAAGTATTTAATGGTCGGCAGAGCAGCAACAATACGCTTATCATCAGTGATATTGCCTTCACTATCCAGCGGAACATTAAAGTCAACTCTGGCTATGACCTTTTTACCCTTTATAGCAATGTCTTCTATACTCATTTTGTTATACATACCCATTTATTTCATCTCCTTTTTTAAAATTTGAGAACCTTAGAATCTTAGTCTCATCCGCAAGTCAAACCCGTTCCTAAGATTCATTCCGTTCAGATGTCAGCAAGCTGGTTATAAAATGCATGCGGTGTAGCTTGTTTTTATTGCAGTTTTCAAACTGTAAGGTGCTAACGTGGGCTTCGCCCACAACCAAATAGCGGAACCTTATAGCTGTAAAACACCAAATTTTTGTTTTTATCTAATTCATGAGACCCCCACTTCTATAAG
>DAIPML010000078.1:0-12323 GCA_036768735.1 Clostridiales bacterium
TTGGTTCCAAAAAGCATCTCCATCTCTTGGATTTTGTTCATATTGAATCTCTCCTTCTTGTAAAATTTTTATTTATTCCCTAAATGCTTTTATTTTGTTTGTAAAACTACGGATTCGTGTAGGATCAGGACCTGCTTCAACTTTTCCGTCATAATTTAGACCTGTTGCTATAATTATTGCGTCAACCATTGATATGTATCTTTCAACATTTTCCTTCGTAACACCGCTTCCTACTACAAGGGGTACTTCCGGCAGCGCTTCTCTTACTCGTTTAATATCATCAGGGTTAGTGTCTCCGCCGGTCTTACGTCCTGTTATTATAATTGCGTCCGCCATGCCTCTATGGTAGGAATCTTCCGCCGCATATTCAATTGGTCTTTGCATTAAAGGATAGCTGTGCTTAATATGAACGTCGGCGAAAATTTTTACGTCCGATCCTAAAAATTTTCTGTAGCGAAGAGCGGCTGCAGCAATACTCTCCATCGTTCCCGCATCCACAACTGAAGTTTCGGTATAGTATGGTACTCTGACAAATGCACCTTGTACTGCTTTGGCTATAGCTATGCTGGATATTGCGTCACTTTGCAGAGCGCAAAGACCTATTGGAATTTTAACTTGATTTTTAATATCCTTTGAAATATACGTCATTGCAGCAACAGTTTCCGGACCTACAGTTTTCTGAAACATTTTGTCTCCGAAGTTTTCAATAATCAATCCATTAACTCCGTTATCCGCCATAACTTTGGCATCTGAGACCGCTTTTTCCGAAATTTCCTGTACAGAAGCACCCTCATAAAATGGAGCACCCGGCAACGGCAATAGATGAATTACACCGATTACCGGAACCTTTACACCAAACATTTCTTCAAACATTTTCACATATATCAACCCTTTCTCAAAAAAATGATTTAGTTAATTGCTAAAGTTCACAACCCCTGATCTTGCTTGCTTAGCTGAAAGCGGTTTTGACCTTTCTCCTCTGCTCATAACCAAAACAATTTATATAAATCTGACAAGCCTGCGAATAAGTTTTCAAAAAAACAGCTTTAATTTTTTAAATTACCCTGAAATCCGCATTTCTTCGTTAAACAAAAAAAGTTATCCACAGTTTTCGGTTTTTTAGTTTCGCAATTACCTAAAAAATGATTCTGTTGTAGTAGCTCAACCGTGCTAAAAATTTTCATTCTATCCGATTGTTAGTACATATTAATCTCATTTTTACTGTGATAACTCTCGCCTGTATATGATAAATGAAAAGTATTCATATTTACTCAGATTATGGGGTATAATGATTCTTCTGGTAAAAATGATTCATCCCTATATTTTCGTATATAATTTTAGTAAAAATCAATATTTACTGAGTTGAACCTCACATTTATATTTGTCCGGTATGAAATATACTTTAACAAACTCAAATGGCATTTCTTTTAAATCCCTTCTTATAAAAGTGACTCTATTCATAAGCATTAGCGGTGAACCAACTTGTCTGTCAATTATTTTTGATATATCCGGTGAAGTTGCTGTTGCCTCCAGTGTCTGAATGGCTCTTACGATTTCGCAGTTCATATCATTTTCTATAACCTCGTAAATGGAACGCGCGCTTAAATCCATATGCTCAGTTTCCGGGAACAAATCAATTGAGAAATGCGAATAGTTTAAAGAGTATATTTCATCATCAATATATCTTAGACGTACACCCCTTAAAACCTTATCTCCTTCCTTAATGTTCAATCCTTTTGCCACCTCATAGTCAGCAGAAATAATATCTCTGGAAATAAGCTTTGCACCGGGACGGTGTCCAATAGAAATAATGTCGTTTGTAAAGCTTTGAAGCTTTGCCATAGGCTGCTTTATATAATTTGACGATACGAAAGAACCTTTTCCCCTTATTTTATAAATATAGCTTTCCGCTTCCAACTCCTGTAGCGCTTGCCTTACAGGTGCTTTACTTATATTAAACATTTTGCAGAACTCAGCTTCCGTTGGGATCTGTTGGTTTTCCTTTAATTCGCCGCTTTTAATTTTTGAAATTATCACTTGCTTTAACTGATAGTAGATGGGAATATGTCCACCCTTCGATATTTGCAATCTTTACACCCCCGTCTTTTTCTTCCTCTGTTATTTTGTCCTTTATCTTGTTTGTTCATGCTCTTTACTATTGCTAAGTCTTCGTTAAGCTCAATGTGATATGACTCCCATTATTCTGTGCATTTTAGTTGGTATATAACGTTCTTGTGTTTTTGCAGTTTTGCGTTTTTACGTTTTTGCAGTTTTTGCAGTTTTGCAGTTTTGTTCTTGTATTCTTGTAATTTTTGTGCTCATGTTTTTATGTTTTTATGTTATTATAATAACTATACCTAAAGTATATTATACTACTTTTAATTTGTCAACAAAAAAATAACCCCAAATTCGCAAAATCTGACCCAAGAAGGTTACCGTTCACACTCCCTATACCTCCTCATTTACCTGTGAACAGCAGTGCAAGGGATTTTTGCATCATAAATGCAATGAAAAAGCGAGAGCTCATCGTTACCTTAAACTTTGATGACTTCTCGCTTTTTTAATCGCTTCTTCTCAATTATGTTTATCCTACCCAATCCATGCTGCAGTGTTATTAATCAGAGGTATACTGTTAAAATCCGCAGAAGTCTGGATTCAAATGACCGATGGTGTGTACCCAGTGGAACGCACCACAAGTTTTGATTTATATGACAAGCTGCCACATCACATGAATGTCCGACCTGTAATGTAACGGCTGTACCAACGTTGCAACCATAATAACCTGTATTGCTTGCTTCAAGGTCATTACACCTGAAAATACAAATACGCTCAACACAACTGTATCATATCAAATTCGCTTTTTGCAGCAATCTTCTTACAAGCACTGCTGCTTCGCTTCTGGTCAAACTTTCTTTTAGGGCTAATGCTTTTCCATTTCTGCCTGAAACAATTCCTGCCTTTATACATACGGCAATACTGTTTTTAGCATAATTCGATGATTCGCCTGAATCAATAAATTCTGCAAACAGTTTTTCAATCTCATCTGTTTTTAACTCTGTTTTCAGTCCTGTTATTACGCTCGCTCTTGCTACTATAGTTATTGCTTGCTCGCGTGTGATTATGTCGGAATAACCAAACATACCATTTCCATATCCGAATAAAATTCCATGATCGTATGCAATAGACACAGCATCATAAAAATATGTACCTTTTGCTACGTCAGAGAAAACATCTTTACCGGTTCCGGGTCTCATAAGCCCTAGTGCCCTAACCACAATTTCTGCAAATTCCCCTCTGGTTATATATTCATCCGGCTCTATACAATCTCCCTTAACGCTTTTTATAACAAGCCTTGAGCCCATGTCATTCACAGCATCTTTCGACCAATGATTGGCTACATCTGCGAACTCTATCGGGTTATTGATTACCGAATAGATGCTGTTGGTAAGACTGTTCATTTTGGCATAGTATTTACCGTCAATTACAGTAATTACAGTAGGAACATGCGAAAAAGTTCCGTCATTATTCAAAATTATACCGGTTGTGATTTTGTCCGGGTCAATCCCATCTGGAATTTCAACCAATCTTTCTACATACGCATTAAATTTAGAAATATTAATTGTCTTTTCTCCAATGGTACAGGAAATCTCAAATTCAATTGGCTTAATAACAATTTGGTAATTATTTTTTTCCGCAATATTCTCAATAATCTCAGCAGTATCCTGGGATGGTGTAGATATGTGTATATTGACGGAGATATCCTTTAGTTCATTCTGAGCACCAATCTGATTTAAAACATCGTCTATATTGATTTGTGATGCCGGAAGAGTATAAATAACGCTTCCGGTCTTAATTTCTAATATAGCATCTTTTTCCTCCATATGCTTAACCATCTGCCCGTTAAGCTTACCGACAACATCGCTGGTTTCGTCTTCCACAGATATTGTGACTACAGATTGGTTGCTTTCTTGCAGTAGTTGTTGTTCAACAATTTCATCATTTAAGGTGACTGTAGTAACAGTTTTATTATCAATAGTTGTTGTAGATTGTGTAGCTGCTATAATCGGTTTCCCATTAATATGTATCTCTATCCCGTCTCCTGGTTTTGTTGGTTCGGGTGTTTGATCTGACGGTAATTTCGGACTGTCGTCAACATCCCCCTCGTCGGGGACATGATAAGGTGTTACTGCGTTTGAAGCTTCAGAATTTTCGCTACAGCCTATCTCATTAACAGCCTTCACAGAAAAAGTATAAGTAATGCCATTTGTCAAACCGGTAATCGTTATGGTTGCACCTGTTCCTGTTGCTGTTATATTCCCAGGATTTGAAGTAACAACATATCCTATAATTGGGCTCCCGCCGTTATCCGTCGGTTCAATGAAGCTTACAATAGCTTTTCCGTTACCTGCTACAGCTGTTACATTTGTCGGCGAACCAGGCACATTTTTTGGAATGGCACTGACTTCATTGGAAGCCGGGCTGTCTCCTCCCGGGTTTGTTGCTTTTACTATAAAGTAATATGTCGTTCCGTTTGTAAGTTCTGTGATATTCTGGCTGTAAACCGAGCTTGCCACTGTGGTATATTCTGCTCCATATACTCCTGTGGTTGCTGATTTATATATCTTATAGCCTGTGGCTCCCGCTGTCGGATCCCATGAAATATTAACCTGTCCGTCCCCTGCTACTGCAGAGTTTATTACAGGTGCTCCCGGTGCGGGCACTTGTGGTGTTGCACTGACTTCATTGGAAGCAGGGCTGTCTCCTCCCGGGTTTATTGCTTTTACTATAAAGTAGTAGGTTGTTCCATTTATTAGGCCTGTAATGTCTTGGCTGTAGACCGAGTTTGATACTGTTGCACATTCAAATTCATACATTCCTGTGGCTGTGGATTTATATATTTTATAGCCTGTGGCTCCCGCTGTCGGATTCCATGAAATATTCACATGCCCGTCCCCTGCTATTGCGGAGTTTATTACAGGTGCTCCCGGTGCGGGCACCTGTGGTGTTGCACTGACTTCATTGGAAGCCGGGCTGTCTCCTCCCGGGTTCGTTGCTTTTACTATAAAGTAGTAGGTTGTTCCATTTATTAGGCCTGTAATATCTTGGCTGTAGACCGAGTTTGATACTGTTGCACATTCAAGTTCATACATTCCTGTGGCTGTGGATTTATATATTTTATAGCCTGTGGCTCCCGCTGTCGGATTCCATAAAAGATTAACCTGTCCGTCCCCTGCTACTGCAGAGTTCATTACAGGTGCTCCCGGTGCAGGCACTTGTGGTGTTGCACTGACTTCATTGGAAGCAGGGCTGTCACCTCCCGGGTTTGTTGCTTTTACAATAAAGTAGTAGGTTGTTCCATTTATTAGGTCTGTAATGTCTTGGCTGTAGACCGAGTTTGATACTGTTGCACATTCAAATTCATACATTCCTGTGGCTGTGGATTTATATATTTTATAGCCTGTGGCTCCCGCTGTCGGATTCCATAAAAGATTAACCTGTCCGTCCCCTGCTACTGCAGAGTTCATTACAGGTGCTCCCGGTGCGGGCACATGTGGTGTTGCACTGACTTCATTGGAGGCAGGGCTGTCTCCTCCCGGGTTTGTTGCTTTTACTATAAAATAATATGTCGTTCCGTTTGTAAGTTCTGTAATGTCATAGCTGTGCACTGAGCTTTCAACTGTGGTATATTCTGCTCCATATTCTCCTGTGGTAGTTGATTTATATAACTTATAGCCTGTGGCTCCCGCTGTCGGATTCCATGAAATATTAACCTGTACGTCCCCTGCTACTGCAGAGTTCATTACAGGTGCTCTAGGTTTTATACCTTGTGTAACAGTAAAAGTCTGATTTTCCATATATGTTGCAGATATGGTCACAGTTGCAGTATAGATTCCTGCAGCAAGACTATTCTTAGCTTTAATTGTAAAAGTAGTACTCTGTGTAATATTATCGAGGGTTGTTTTTTCAGGCTGAGAAACTATAAAAGCATCTGAATTTTCTCCGCTTAAAGCAACCGCTAAATCAGTCAAATTCCCGGTGCCCGTTTTTGATATTGTCACTATTTTTGTTTCCTGTGTTCCTGTAACATAATCAGCTTCCAAAATAGAAAAATTCTGTCCTTCAACATCCTCGATTGTATATGTGCAAGGTATCCATTTTGCATATAGCGTAGTATCATCTATTACTTTATCAGTATCGAAATCCCATGGATTTATTAATTCGACTTCTTTATACCATTCTAAAAATATATAATTTTCTTTAGTAGGCTCTGAAGGTGCAGCTATCCTATCTTCATATCGTATGTTGGTGATATCATCAATTTCATTGCCACCATTTGTATTAAAGCTGACTTTATATGTATTACGGTCGTAATACGCTTTCAAAACAAGGGTTCCATTACCTAATATTACTCCGCTTGCTAAACGGTCGTGGTGCGAAATGTTTTCAGTGAAACCTGGATAAACTTTTGGTATTGCTTCTATCAACGTGTCTGTTGTGCCGCTTAAAACATCAGTTTCCAATAGGTTATAGTCACTTCCGCCAATTGTCTGCCTATAATGTTCTACCTTGTAAACAGTGTTATTGTTTGCTACATATTGAGCTGTTACTATTAGATTATCTGTTATGTTTGTAAAGCCAACATCCCAGCTTGAAAAAGTATACCCCTCTCTCGCTGAAGTACTCGGTGCTGTGGCAGAATCTCCATCTCCTACATATTCCGTTTTAAGTATGGTACCGTTATAATCTTTAAAAACCACCTTATTGGGTGCTTCTATTGAAAAAACCTTTTCAAATGACAATCCACGAAAATCTGTAGTTCTAACCTTAATATTGTGAACTTCCCCGAAATTTATTAATGAACTGTTGTTTATGATAATTTGATTGCCATTAATTCCAAATCTACCACCTGCATTATCGATAAGCATTAAATCATGAAAATCCCCCACATCAACATCCACGGTGCTTAAAGTTCCTACGACTGTTCCATTTACCCAGCTTTCACCGAGCAATTTATTGGTGATAATTATGTCAGCAGGGTCATGATTCTCTCCTTCAATTATATTTATGAATACGGTAGCTGTATCTGATTCCTCGCCTCCAACGGTTTCAACAAGTTTATATTTGAAAGAATCGTTACCTGTAACATTATCGTTAGGTGTGTAATCAAAGCCACCGGCGGAAAGGTCTAAATTTAAAGTTCCTTTGGTAGGTTCTTCAACAATTACAATATTATACAAATCTAAGTTTGGATCATAATCGTTATATAAAATTCCTGAAAAACGATCCACTTCTAACTTGGTATTCTTTGTCGCTCCATAACGGTCATCATGGGCAACAGGTTTTATTGCACCGGGTATTATTTCCACAGACCGTACATTTCCGTAAATAACCTGCTCTTGTGATGCGTTATAAAAGCCAAACTTACCTTCTTTGAAGCTGTTTTCTTCTTCTACATCAAAAACAATATCATTATCAATTAATATTTTAATACGATCTCTTGTGTAAAGTATTTTAAATATGTACTCCTTATAATCTACCCATCCGTTTCCAGCCCCATATTTAGTGCCAAGTATATTGAATTTACCCTCTTCAGGTGCATGGAACCAAAAATATTTTGACCATCCCCCCAAACCCCCATAAAACTCCGTTCCTGTTAATTCTCCTGTTAACCTGGCTAAAGTAAAGCCCTCTTCAGCAGCTTTATTGAATACATTGAAATAGCCATCTTGGTATCCTTGTTTCCAGTCAAACAAAACAAAGTCGTAATAATTCTCGCCATTTCCATCTTCATCCGTAGGAGCTTGGAAGCCCGACACAAAACCAATCAAATCATCGTCACTGTTTGTATTGACCTTAATTGTCCCTGTGATTATTTTATTTATATAAGTATCAGGGCTTAAGAAAAAGCCTGCAAAACTATTCTCTGTCTGGCGAACTGTTCTACCTCCAGCCTCTACTACCCAATTCCCTGCACGATGTTTTGTCCAGTTGTTAAGATCCACATAGTTGAGGTTCTGATTAGAAAGCTCACCTGTAATTACTTTCTGGGTAACTGTGAAAGTTTTAGTTACCAGGCTGTTTGCAGAAATTGCAACAGTTGCGGTATATGTCCCTTCCAGAAGCCCGTCCTTTGCTTTTATTGTAAAGGTAGTTGCTACTGTCTCCGCATTTAATGTTGTATCCAACGGCTGTGTAATCTCAAAGGCTTCGGCATCAGTTCCGCTTAATTCCGTTTTAAGATTCACCAGATCCCCTGCACCTGTTTTATTAATCGGTATTGTTATGATTTCCTGTGTACCGGCACCATAGCCTGCTTTCAAGGTCGTCATACTTTGGTTGGAAAAAGGTGCAATTGCATAAGTTATTGTTGTCGTATAGTTTTGCCCGGTTTGATCAGTCAGCACATTGTTATATGAAATGCTCGAAGGGGTAAATAAATAACCTGCCTTTCTGGGAGTAACTTTACCAGACCAATTATATGGTACTTTGAAGCTATATTCCCCATTTTCATCCGCAGTGACTATTCTTGTTCCACCTTCAGCGGTTGTTTCCTGATAATTCAGAACCGCACCTGCAACTCCCGCATTACCGGCTATAATCTTTGCCGGGATTATATCAATATATACAGTTTGAATATTTGAATTATTACCGTCTGAATCAGAAACCTTATATTGAAAAGAATCCACGCCCTCCATTTTAAAAGGAGTACTATATGTAAACACATTATCTCCTGTAACGGTAGCTGTTCCTTTACTGCCTTGAGTTACAATTCCAAAAGACAGATTCCAATCAGAGCCGTTTGTACTTGATCCATCGATATCTGATCCTATTAAATATCCGGTTATTGTAGTTCCTGCTTCGCAGCTCCATCTGCGTATATCAGAATCGACCCAATTACTTTCAATAATGTTAACTGCATCTCCCGAATTGGCTCCTTTTGAATCTATTATTTCACTGCCGCCGGTTTGGTTTAATTTATAATAGTATACTAAATTGTCATGCTTAGGGTGCGTGCTGTCTATCTCCCTATACATCCAATCATTGATTTCATCCTGGCTAAGGGCAGTATTCCAGAACTGAACCTCGTCAATACACCCGTCAAAATAGTTATTTTCTCCAACAACAAAATCACCACCAACGCCTATTGCTCCACTAACTGAAGCTGGTGTTCCGAAACGTTCGTCATCTAAATTAAACCCGTGGCTTTGTACTCCATTAATATATGTTTTTATATTTATGCCTGACTTTGTTAACACAACATGTGTCCATTGATTAATAGGAAATTTAATAACATCGGGGGGTACAGCACTGCCCCATGGCCATGATAGTTGCCACCCGGTTCCTAACTTGTTAAACATAACATATAGATATGCGCAATTATCAGCTTCATCATATTCGTATCTTAACCAAGCACCTAAAGACCCACTTTCTGCCCCTTGCTGGCGATATAAGGTCTTGCAGCCAATTTGACCTTCAGGGAAAATCCACATGGAAACAGTAAAATCAGAATTCCCGGCAATTTTTGTTGAATCATTATAAGGAATATCAATTCTTCTGTTTACCTCAAAGTTAAGGGCTTTGCCAAATCCGGCTACCGGCTCGGAACCTACAGCATAGGTTTTAATACTTAATACAGAACATAGGAAAAGAATTAGTAGAACAGCAATAAACAGTTTGACATGCATCTTATTGAATATATTATTCATAAGCACCACTCTTGTTCATCAAATTTTGTCTTGCATTTTGTAAAACATGAGCTTTGAATTATATTCAAATTATACAAAACGAGAAATAAGAATGCAATGAAAAAATTACCAAACGCATTGTAAATGAGACTTAAATTATCTTAATTTCAATAATTTTTCTTTTAGTAAACTTCTATTTTTATATTTTCTATTGGCAAATTCCGCTACAGTTACTTATAATTAATTTGGTATAACCGTGTTAAACCATCTAAAATTCAACCATTCCCCAACAGTAAACATTCTAAGTATGTTTTCTTACAGACAATTCGTAAAACTTTTCCATCACAGGTCGTATAATACAAAAGTAATGCTACAGAGAGAATTATGTTGCATCAGCTTCCGTAGTTTAGGTACAGTGGTGACATACTCCATCCACCTATAGAAGTAAGGGACTTCTTGTTAGTCATTCTTAAAATTATTAAAGATTAATTAACCAAATACTATCAGATATAGCGGAAAACAGAAACCCTATCTGATAGTTTTTTTAGTCATCTCAACTTTTGATTGCTTCCAAAATTCGTGAAACGACTTTTCGGATGATTATCATCTTATGATTGCTCCCCAGAAAGTCGTGAAACGACTTTTTCTTGCAGGTTTAGCTGCAGGAAGTTGCAGCGAGCTGCAGCCTGATGCAATCACAATATGGTTATCCAGCCTTCGGAAGAAGGCTGATGAAATTTAAGAAGTCTTAAATCTCATCAGAAAGTCAACTTTGTGACTTTCTGGGTGATAACCATATTATTTTATAGCATATTTTTCTGTATACTCCTTGTAGTGTTTAGCGAAGTCATTCTCAGGTTCATGCTTGGCTTTGTACAGGTAATCGTGCATATTCATGCTATCATGGGACATTTCTATCACACATCCTGCAATATTGGAACAGTGGTCGGATATACGCTCAAATACTGTTATCAAATCAGAGAATATAAAACCAAGCTCGATTGTACAGTCATTGCTTTGTAGTCTTCCAATGTGCTGCTTTTTAAATGCACTCTTAAGATCATCAATTACTTCCTCGAGAGGATCTACCTTTTTCGCCAGCGAAATATTGTTGTCGCTGAATGACTTAATTGCCATTTCAACAACCTCTTCCACAGCTGACATCATAACACTCAGCTCTTTATTTGCAATTTCAGAGAACTGTATCTTTTTATCAAACATTTCCTGTGCAGATTCGGTAACATCCATCGCATAGTCGGCAATGCGCTCAAACTCACCAATCAGAAAGAGTAGCTTAGCAGATTCTATAGTATCTCTTTCAGATAAGTTATGACTGGATAACTTAACCATATATGTCCCAATGGCATCCTCATAAATATCTGTCTGATGTTCTGCATCCTTTATCTTTTGTGCTTCTTTTTCGTCATAATTATTTACAAGTGCAAAAGCCAGCTTTATAGCATTAAAAGAAGTAAAGGCCATTTCTTTTGCAATTTCTCTGCTGCGGTTAATAGCTATGGTTGGAGTTGAAAATAAACGTGGATCTAGCAGTAACACCTTGTCTTGCTCATCATCATCCGGTATCGTTATGTATGCCAGCTTTTCGAGCAATCCGCTAAATGGCATCAATATAGCTGTACACAAAAGATTAAATATTGAATGAGCAATTGCAATTAAAAAGTGATTTGCTGTTTGATCAACAAATGCAAAATCAAATATTTTATCCGATATGGTAAACAGAGTAAGAAAAGTTATTGTTCCTATAATATTAAAGTAAAGATGCACTATTGCCGCACGTCTGGCGTTTTTATTTGTACCTACGGATGAAATAAGAGCTGTTACGCAAGTACCGATATTCTGCCCCATTATTATTGGAATTGCTGTTCCCATCGTAACCTGACCTGTGGCCGATAATGCTTGCAGAATACCTACCGAAGCAGATGAGCTTTGAATGATGCCTGTTATAACAGCACCTACTAAAACGCCAAGTATCGGATTTGAAAAAAGTAGTAATAAATTACGAAACCCTTCCATTTGACCTAATGGTTTAACCGCTGCAGACATGGCATCCATACCATAAATCAGAGTAGCAAACCCGAGCATAATCAAACCAATATCTTTTTTTCTCTGATTTTTAATAAACATATAATAAACAATACCAATAAGTGCAAGAACTGGGGCAAACGATGAAGGCTTCAACAACTTAACGATCAGGTTACTGCCTTCAATACCTGTCAAGCTTAAAATCCAAGCTGTGACTGTTGTTCCCACATTTGCACCCATGATAACATGTATCGCTTGCTTTAACGTCATAATGCCGGAGTTTACAAACCCAACTACCATGACAGTAGTTGCTGAAGAGCTTTGTATTATTGTGGTTACCCCCAAGCCCATCAGAAAGCCACTCATTTTCTTTGTTGTCAAACGCTCTAAAAGACCTTTTAGCTTATTGCCTGTACTTTTTTCAAGACCTGTTCCCATAAGGCTCATGCCAAAAAGAAACAATGCCAATCCACCTATTAACTCCAGGATCCCAAATATGTCCATGTTTCACCTGTTCCTCGTTCTTCTTTTTCGTCAAAATCCGAACAAAATTATATCATATTTTAAGCTAATGATGTGAAAAATATTAGTAAA